>CAYTJO010000073.1:0-6942 GCA_964438215.1 uncultured Rhodospirillaceae bacterium | reverse complement strand
TAACAGTAAGGGCATGTCCTTCAAGGTGATTTACTGCAATAAAAGGTATTTTTTTTGCTTGTGCTAATGTTTTAGCAAATGACAGTCCAACTAATAGACCCCCTACTAACCCAGGCCCCGCAGTTGCAGCTACTCCATCAATGTCATCTAAAGTCAAATTTTGATTTTTTAAAACATTCTGAGTTATTTTATCTATATGAAACACATGATTTCTAGCTGCTAGTTCTGGGACAACTCCCTTATATAGTTGGTGTATATTATCTTGAGAAATCCTTTCATTAGAAAGGATTTTTCTATTACTATTTACAATTGCAGCAGCAGTATCATCACAACTACTTTCTATTCCGAGAATTTTCATATAAATTTATAATATAGGTTAAAAAAATTTAATGAATAATAAAAGAAAAATATTTATTGGCAGCAGAAAAAGTAATTTAGCAAAACAACAAACCGCTTTAGCTTTAAAAAGGTTGCATAGTTCGGGGTTAACAGATATTTATGTAAAGTATATTCTGTCATTAGGAGACAAGATAAATCTCAAAGAATTTAAAGCTCAAGGCGGTAAAGGTTTATTTACTAAAGAAATTGACAATCTATTGATAAGTAAAAATATAGATTTGGCAGTGCACTCAGCTAAAGATATACCAGCATTTATAGATAATAGAATTGCCATAGCGGCGTTTTTACCAAGAGAAGATACAAGAGAGGTTTTAGTTACCAAAAACTTTAATATTAAAAACATTCTTGATATAAGAGAAAAAATAAAATTTGGTAGCTCAAGCCCAAGGAGAATCAACTATCTAAAAAATCTATTTTCATTTGCTAAAATTACAAATCTTAGAGGCAATATAGAAAGTAGAATCAAAAAAGTTAGAGATAATAAAATAGATGCTACTTTGCTGGCATATGCAGGTGTAAAAAGACTAAAGCTTAAATACGAAGATATAAATTTTATAAAAGTCCCAACAAAAATAATACTTCCTGCCCCAGGACAAGGAGCTATTGCTATAATGTGTAGGAAGGAGGATGAAGAAATTATTAATATTTGCAAAAAAATTGATCACCCTGATACTAGAACTACAGTAACTGCAGAAAGGGCATTTATAAAAGAGATTAATGGAAATTGTTTTACACCGCTTTCGGCATTAGCAAAAATAAATGGAAATATGTTAGAAATAAACGGAGGATTGTTTTCAAGAAATGGTAAAGCATTTTCAGAAGCAAAAGTTGTCAACAGCATCATTAATCCAGTAAAAGCAGGAGAAACATGTGCTAAAAAGGTTTTAGAAAGTTTTAAAAAATAATATGTGTAAAAAATTCATAGTTATATTTAGAGCTTTAAGTAACTTTCCTAATAATGAACTAGAAAACTTATTAAACAGTA
The DNA here is from genome assembly GCA_964438215.1 of uncultured Rhodospirillaceae bacterium. Lineage (GTDB taxonomy): Bacteria > Pseudomonadota > Alphaproteobacteria > TMED109 > TMED109 > JAYYAX01. The sequence goes on along the minus strand of CAYTJO010000073.1, from coordinate 5,558 downwards.
CTAGGTATAGCGTTATTACCTTGCCAATATTAAGGATAGAAAACATTTATACTAAGCCTATAAATACTTTAAAAGCTCAGGCTGTTTTAGTAACTTCATCAAATGGTTTATATAATTTATCCAAATTATCAAATGATAGGTCAATTAAGATATTCACAGTTGGTAGCATTTCAAAAAAGCTGGCAAAAAAATTAGGATTTAAAAATGTCATTGATTGTGATGGAGATAGTGTTAAAATGTTTGATGTAGTTGTAAAAAATACAACAAAAGAGTGTGGACAATTACTTTATGTAGGTGCTGAAAATATTTCAGTTAACCTGCCAAAAATGTTAACAAAGATTGGTTACGAAGTAAAAAGATATGTTGTTTATAAAACTAAGGAATTAGAAATGATAGATAGCAAATTTATAAGTCTGATTAAATTAAAAAAAGTTAAATGGATAGTTCTTTTGTCAAAAAAAGGTGCTTTAAACTTTAATAGATTAATAGAAAAATGCTTAAGTTTAGACTATCTTTCTGATGTCAAATTTGCCTGCTTAAGTAGTAATATTGCTGATGAATTATCTGCTAATATTCATTATAAATTCTTTCCTCAAAAACCTTCGTTGAATGAATTAAAATATGTTATACTAAATAATGGGTGATAAATGGTTTTAAAAAAAAATAGAGGAAGAAAAAAAGCAAGGATTCAGAAAAGAGTTTCTCCATCGGCTAAAAAAAATCTCAAATATACTAAAAGTGTAAAAAATAGGAATAAAAAGAGAAATGCTCGTAATAAACCCAACATAATAATACCACTAATTTTAAATCCTATTCAAAATCTAATTAGTGCTACTACAAGATTTATTAGTAGTATTTCAAAATTTATTAGTAGTATTTTAAAATTTATTAATTCTATTACAAAGTTTATATTAAAAATTTTTCAAGATTTATTAAAAGCGCCTTTCTTATTTATAAATATTTTTTCCTCAACTCTTTTTTTTATATTAAAAAATATTGTGTTGTTTGGATATAGTCTTACAAAAAATATACTTAATAATATTTTAAAATTAAAAGAAGTTATTTTTGGAATCTTTTTCGGCATTATTTCTGGAGGAATAGGAGCAATTTTAGCAGTATCATATTTAGAATTAAACTCTAATAAGAGTAAAAATGATTTAGAAGTATCTGAAAATTATAAGAAAATTAATAATCAGATTCAGTTAATTGAAGAAAGACTTAAAAAAACTGAGTTTGAAAGTGAAGAAAGTAAATCTGCGTTAGCTTACCTTAAGACATTGCAAGCAGAAATTGTTAAATCAGAAGAGAAGTATGTTAATTTAGAAGATGATATAAACAAAATAAGTCTTACTTTAGAAAAAGTTGAAGAAGAAACAATTAATTTAGAATCTAATCTATCTATTCTCAGAAAAGATCTTAAAAGCAACTCTCGATTAATTTTATCTTCTAGTAAAACAGAGTTATCTAACAGACTTTATTTAGCTCAAAGCCTGTTAGATAGGTTAGATTCAGGAGTTCCTTACTCGCCTCAACTAGAAGCTTTAGGTAAAGAGGGCTTAGATCCAGCGTTATTAAGGTTTGCTGCTGGAGGAGCTCCAACTTTAAAAGATCTAGAAGCCCGCCTAAGTGCTAGAGCTGGAGAGCAGTTGGATGCTGATAGAACTAAGAGAGACAATACTTGGAGAGAAAACCTTAAAAAAGAAATATCCAAATATGTTAAAATTAAACCTACTAATATAAATGAAATAAAAGGAGTTACAGGAGCCTTATTAAGAGCGGAAAGCTCGATATCTAGGGGAAACCTTGCTAAAGCTATTGAAGAAATATCATCGGTTCCAATCGATGAAAGAGGTCCCTTGGACGCATGGCTAACTGAAGCCAAAGCAAGACAAAATGCTGATATTGCAGCTAAGAATCTTTTAGCAAGAACAACAGCTGCATTACAACAAAAAAATTGATTAAGATATTAATCTTAATATTTTTAATGACTACTATTAGCACAGTTGCAATGTGGTTTTCAAAAAATAGTGGTAGCATAGCAATATTATGGTTGGGATGGGAAGTAAATACTTCATTATCCATTTTTATTTTGATAATCTTTATTGCGCTTTTTACTTTTTTTATAATTTTTATATTTTTGTATAAAGTATTTTCCTTGCCTTTTAGAATTAAAAATAATTTAAAAAGGTATAAAATAAAAAAGGCCACTAATGCTTTAGAAGAAGGTCTTTTAGCTTCAGTATATGGCGAAAAGTCAAAGGTTTTAAAAAATTATAGTATATCAAAAAAGTATTTAGCAGAAACACCTCTCCTTTTACTTTTAAAACTTCAAAATAATTTAATTAAAGGAAATGAAGCAGAGTGCTTTAATACTTATAAAAAAATGTTAAAATATAATTCATCAAGGCCTATAGCTATAAGAGGGTTAATATCGTTAGCTACCAAAAATAAAGATAAAGAACTATTTTCTAATATGCTTAACTCAGCCAAAAATTTTAAAATTTCTCTAGATTATTTTATAAATGAAGCCTTTTATTTTTGTATAAAAAATAATGATTGGAAAATTTTAAAAGAACATGGCGACAAAGAAGGAAAAAGAAATAATAAAAATATAAAACACATTTTAAGCACCTTAAACTATAATCTAGCAAAACAGTTTTATGAAAATGGTAGCTCTGAAAAAGCTAATAATATTCTAAGAGAAACATTCTCTTCAAAAGTTTTTTTACCTCCTACTGTAGAACTGTATTGTAAATTAAATAATGAAAACTCACAAAGAAGTCTAAAAAAAATATTAAAATCTTATTGGAAATACTTTCCTCATTATAATATTTTAGATTGTGTACTTAATAATTTTAAAAATTTAAGTATTTTAAGAAAGGTAAAGCTTTTAATAGAGCTGTTAGAAGGACATGATCAATTATACTTAAAGCATCTTTTACTAGGAGAAATCAAAGCTCAAGCAAAAATATGGGGAGATTCAAGAAAAGATTTATTAAGATCTATTGAATTATTTCCAAATAAAAAGGCGTACTTGTTACTAGTAAGTATAGAAGAACATACAACCTGCAATAAAGAAAAAATTAAAAACTGGTTAACCCTTGCGCAGAATTGCCATGATGAACTATGGATATGTAAATCTTGCTTTTCTGTTCAAAAGGAATGGAGTGTATATTGTGAAAACTGTAATAATCTTTTTAGCTTTTCTCATAAGGGCTACAATAATTTTTCAAAAAAAAAATCATGGCTTTTGTCAAAAAATAATTCTTTAAAAATAGTGTAATGAAGAAAATTTTATACTTATTTAAAATATTTTTAATTATATTTTTAGATTTTTCAATAGCAGAAAGTAATACAAAGTATTTGTTAATAAATAAATCTAATAGAGAACTCATAGTTTTTTTAAATGATGGAAAAATTAAAAGTTTTTCTATCTCCTTAGGATTTGAACCATTGGGGAAAAAAATAAAAAAAGGTGACGGGAAAACACCTGAAGGTCTTTACTATATTGATAGGAAAGTTCAGGATAGTTCATTTCATTTAGCTTTACAAATCTCTTATCCTAATCCTTGGGATATAAGAAGAGCGTTAAACTTAAAAACTCATCCTGGTGGACAAATAATGATTCATGGTCTGCCAAATTTAGATTATGATAAAAGCTTCCATAATAAACTTAATGACTGGACTGAAGGATGTATTGCAGTAGAAAATAACGAAATGAACTTTCTTTGGAAAAATATTAAAGTTGGCACGCCTGTTTTTATTCGAAAATAGTATTATAGTTTTAGTATAGAATCACTAAAGATTTTTAATGGCAAAGTAGAAAAAAATATATTTTTCATGATTAGATAGTCATCTCTTCCTAAAAAAACACAAACAACATGATTCTTTGCACAGCCTAAAAACCATGCATCTCTATTTCTTTGGCTAGTTCCAGTCTTTCCAATTATATTAAAAGGAATTTGTGAAATTCTTATTCCTGTCCCTTCATCTATTACAGCCCTTAATAGCTTTTTAGTTTTTTTTAAAACATTTTTAGTAATAATTTCATTTCTATCAGGAAAATTTCTTACCCATATGCTATTATTATTTCTTAACTTTATTTCTTCAATACCATATGGAATAACAGGAACTCCTTTTCCACATATTGCTCCAAAAGACCCTACTGTCTCAAGAAGTGAAAAAGAAGATGTACCCAATGCCATAGATGGATTGTTTGATATATCAGTTGCTATGCCAAGTTTTTTAATTTGTTTAATAATATTTTCTTTGCCTATAATATCTGATAATCGCACTGCGGCAACATTAGATGAAATTGCGAAAGCCCTTTTAAGAGTAATTTTTCCCTCATATTTATTAGAAAAATTTTTTGGTCTCCAGTCACCTTTTTGTAGTGGTAAGTCATCTATTTTATCAGATAAGGTATAACCCATACTAAGCGCTGTAAGATAAACATACGCCTTAAAAACTGACCCCAGCTGTCTTTTAGATTGAGTAGCTCTATTAAACTTGCTATCTATCCAACTTCTTCCACCTATTAAAGCTTTTACTGCTCCATTAAAATCCATTACGACCACTGCTACTTGAATTTTTTTATCTATATTTTGCATGTTACTTTGGACAGCAATTTCTATTATTTTTTGCATTCTTAAATCTAAGGTAGAATTAATAGTTAAGTCTTTTTGATTATTTAAAATCTCATCTGGTGTTGCAGAATGTAGCCAATCTATATAATATCTTATACCGTAATCTGAGTAATATTTTTTTCTTTTTATATTATTTAATTCTAATTCTGCATCTTCTTTCTGCTCTAAAGAAATTAAGTTATTTTTTCTAAGAAGGTTAATTACTGTCTTCGCTCTTAAAATACTAGCTTCTTTATTAATAATTAAAGATAATTTACTTGGGGCTTTTAAGCTACCTGCTAAAATAGCAGACTCCGCAATTGATAGTTGTTTTGGTTCTTTAGAGAAATATCTCTTTGATGCGGCTTTAATTCCATATTGACCTGAACCAAAATAGGCTCTATTTAGATACATAGATAATATTTCAATTTTAGTAAATTTATACTCTATATAAAAAGAAATCATCAATTCTCTTAATTTTCTGGAAAGAGTCTTTTCTGTGTTAAGAAAAATAAGTTTAGAAAGTTGTTGGGTAATGGTGGAAGCACCTTGACTATACCTCATTTCTTTTAGATTTTGAAGTATAGCTCTAGATAATCCTATAAAATCTATACCATGATGCTCAAAAAACCTTTTGTCTTCTAGAATAACAACAGCTTTAATCAAATTTTCAGGTATATTTTTAGCATTAATTAACCCCCCATAAACATCTCCTAATGACCCAACTAAATTTCCATCTTTATCAATAACACTAATTGATGGCTTTCTAGTTTTATTTCCTAATCCATCTAAGTTAGGTAAAGTAATAAAACAATAGGCAGTCCATAAAAAAATAAAAAAGATCAATATACTAAAAAGTTTTTTTAGAACTTTCATAAGAATGATTACTTAAGAATCTATTTCAGCTTCTAAAGCAAATTTTTTAATAAAGTT
>CAYTJO010000072.1:0-6971 GCA_964438215.1 uncultured Rhodospirillaceae bacterium | reverse complement strand
TTATAAGCAATTTGTCAAGAAACTAAAAAAAGGAGCTCCATTCTTAATTTATGTATACTATACATTAGGGAGAATATTTTGTCAGGTAAAGAGTTTCTAGATTCGGTTGATAAGGTTTTTGATGATGCAGCAAAGGTTCTAAATTTATCTGATGATATAGCCAATCAAATTAAAGCACCAAATTCTACTTATAAATTAAATTTTGGTGTAAAAATAAGAAATAAAATATTTACTTTTACAGGATTTAGATGTGTTCACTCTGAGCACCTTGAACCAGTTAAAGGAGGTATTAGATATGCACTCCATGCAGACCAATCTGAGGTTGAAGCACTTGCAGCATTGATGTCTTATAAGTGTGCTTTAGTTGATATACCATTTGGTGGATCTAAAGGAGCTTTAATCATAGACCCTAATATATATAAACCTATTGAATTAGAAAAAATAACTAGAAGATTTGCCCAAGAGCTAATTAAAAGAGATCTTATAAATCCATCACAAAATGTTCCAGCACCTGATATGGGAACCGGAGAAAGAGAAATGGCTTGGATTGCTGACGAATATAGAAAACTAAACCCCATAGATATTAATGGTTTTGCATGCGTAACAGGAAAGCCAGTTAATAAGCATGGTATTCGAGGAAGAGTAGAAGCAACAGGAAGAGGAGTACAATATGCAATTAAAGAGTTTTTTAGACATGAGAAAGATAAAAAAATTGCCAATATTAAGGGAACTCTAGAAGGAAAAACTATTATAGTTCAAGGTTTAGGTAACGTAGGCTATCATGCTGCTAAATTTTTATCTCAAGAGGATGGTGCTATTATTACAGCAGTAATAGAAAGGGATGGAGGTATATATAGTGAAAAAGGAATAGATGTAGATAAACTCAAAAAATATATATCAAAAACAGGTGGAGTTAAAGGATATAAGGGCTATACAAAAAATGGCAATGAACTTTTAAAGTATGAATGTGACTTGCTTATTCCTGCAGCACTTGAAGGTGTTATAAATAAAGGTAATGCTAGAAATATAAAAGCCAAAGTAATTGTAGAGGCTGCAAATGGTCCAATAACTTATGAAGCAGATAAAATTTTAAGTAGTAAAAAAGTTATTATTCCTGATTTGTATGCTAATGCTGGAGGAGTAACGGTTTCTTATTTTGAATGGGTTAAAAACTTAGCTAGAATAAGATTTGGAAGGTTGCATAAAAGAGAAGAAGAAAATAAAATTGAAAAACTCTTATTAGCTTTAGAAAAAATGACTAGCACTTCTCTTAACCATAAGTATAAAAAAAGTCTTTTGAAAGGGGCAGATGAAATTGATTTAGTAAGATCAGGTTTAGATGATACTATGAGGCAAGCTTATATTGATATGTCATATAAGTGGCATTCAACAAAAAAAATTACTGATTTAAGAACAAGTGCCATGTGTATTTCCTTAAAAAAGATAGCTTTATCGTATGAAACATTAGGAATATAACTTTCTTATAAAATTTAATTTTACAAAGAAAAATGAAAGTATAGTCAATTAATTTTTTTTTTTTTTTTTTTTTTTAAAACATTTTTTTTATTTTAAAGCAATTAAGGAATTTTTTAGATAATAAGGTATGGATGATTCGGTAATAAAAGTTTTGAGAAGAAATGGATCTTGGGAAAACTCTAAAGGGAATAGAGAGGATGTCTTGAGTTCTAGTTCAAAAAAAACTGATGATATAGCATATGAAGATGATTTTAAGTTAGATGAAAAATTTGAAATATTAGCACAAGAAATAAAAAAAAGAATGAATAACAGGAATGCTGTCAGCAAAGATCATTCAAAAAATCATAAAAGTAATAAAGAGAACAAAACTTCTTATAATAGAAATAACCCTAGCTTAGAAGATATTGATAAACTTAAAATAAAAATTCTTCCTTATTTAAAGAGCTTAGAGAAATTAATTGCTAAGAGACAAAGTTGTTTAGATAACATTGCAGAAATTGATAAAGAATTAGATTTTATATATGACGATATTTCTAATATTAAAAAAGATTATCTTCTTACAATCAATAAATTAAAGAAAAATATGAATTTTTTTGATAGTAGCCTTGATATTATAAAATATGCTAAGGAGGAAAAATGAACGAAAAAAGAGGAAAAATCTTATCGTTTGCTAATCCAAAAGGAGGAGTAGGTAAAAGTACTTTGAGTTGTTTAGTCACTGCAATGCTGAAATGGAGTAACACGTATAATTCTGTTCAACTTATTGACGCAGATAAGCAAGGTAGCTCTGTGAGACTTTTACAGAGGATAAGCAGCAATATACCTTGCAGTCATTATCCTATTTCTTATGAATATGATAAATTAAATGTAATTCTTCTAGAGCAATTAATTAGTAATTGTAGAATGCAAAAAGGAAATATACTGGTTATAGATACACCAGCAAGACCTGACCAAGAAGGCATTGAATTACTAACTAAGTCTCATGCCATTATTATTCCTTGTAGTAATACTATGGCAGAACTTCCCATAACTCTAGATTTTGTGAAAAAGATAGATGATTTAAAAGCTAGAATTAAAAAAATACATCCCCATATTGTTATTATTCCAAATAAAATTCACTTGAATAGAAAACATATCGATGATTTTATTAAATATTTTGATAATCATGATGTTGTAATTGGGCCCCCAATTCATGATAGTGCTTTTATTAGAAAAGTTTATACTAAAAACTATGATTACGATAAAATATCACAAGAGACTATATTTTCTGATTTAAACAATGTTATAAAGTTTCTTAAAAAATATGTTATAGATGAAGAGCTAGATGAGATTTACAAAGTAGATAATAATATTACAAATTTAAGATAATATTAATAATTTCTAAGATAATTTACAAAATATACTTCTTTCAAAGTATTTGAAAGTTTATTTGTTGATATAGAAAAAAGTTAACTTGTTTATTTATACAATAGAGATTTTTTAAAATATTTAATAACACTATATAGTCTCAAATATAGTTTTAAACGTATACTTGATTATATAGGAATAGTAATTAAAATGATTTTATTAAATAATAATATGCTAAATGCTGAGATGCGACCAAATACTTTAAAAAAATTTTCTGGTTTGACTGAAATTGATTTACGCTCTTACTTAAATGATATAGGAGAAAATCAGGATAAAGTAGCTTTTTCTCACATTTTTAAATACTTTGCTCCAAGACTCAAAAGTTTTTTTGTAAAACTAGGAAGTCCTGAAAATCAGGCAGAAGAAATAATACAGGAGGTTATGATTTCCGTATGGAAAAAGGCCAACACTTACAACAGCGATAAATCATCGGTAAGTACTTGGATTTATACTATCGCTAAAAACAAGAGGGTAGATAAAATTAGAAAAGAAAAAAGGCATTATACCGTTGAATCTGATGAAAGCCTTGAGATCCCAATACCTTCTAAACAAGAAGATGAAATTTTAGCTTCTGAATTAGCAGAAAAAATTAGCAATACTCTTAAATTTTTACCAAAAGAACAAGCTGAATTATTGAAGTTATCATATTTTTATGAGAAAACACATACTGATATAGCAAACGACCTTAACATTCCGCTTGGTACTGTTAAGTCAAGAATTAGGCTTGCTTTGTCTAAAATGAAAAATCTTGTGGAGTTTAATTAATGAGTATGATTGAAAACCATCCTAGTAGTGAGATGCTTATAAATTATGCAATGGGTAATACTAAAGAGGCAGAGACACTTATTATTTCCAGTCATATAGCATATTGTCCATTATGTAAGGCTGAAGTTGCTAAATATGAAAGTATTGGAGGGTTTTATCTTAAAAACCACGAAGAATTAAAATTAAGTAAGTCATTATGGAATAATGTTCTAGAAAGAGTGGATGGGCTTGATCAAGAAGACAAATCAACTAATTATGTTGATTACAAGTTAAAAACCAGCTTATGTAATGATAGTATTAGGATCCCTTCTTTCCTGCATCATTGCATAGCAAATAGTGATACTAATAAGTGGAGTTCAACTATTAATAATGTTAAATATTTTAACTTAAATTTTAAAGACGATAGTTACAAGGGAAAAATGCTTGAAATACCTCCCGGAAAATCTATGCCCAAACATAGTCATGAAGGACTTGAAGCTACTATGGTATTCTATGGAGGATACTCTGATGAGTCTGGAAATTATAACAAGGGAGATTTAGTTATTCTTAGTGGAGATGAGGAGCATAGTCCTGTCTCCTCTCAAAAAACAGGATGTTTATGTCTTGTCATTTATAGTGGTTCTCTTAAATTTAAAGGAATACTTGGCTCTATATTAAATTTATCTAAGTTTAGATGAAACCTTCTATTCTTATTATTGGTGCTTCTTCAGGAATAGGAAAACAAACTGCTTTAACATTCTCTAAAAATAATTCAAAAGTTATTGCTTGTTCAAGAAATTTTAAGTTATTAAAAGAACTATCTTCTATATCATTGAAAAAAAAATTTTGCAAAATAGAGCCTGTTAAAATAGATATCACAGATGATTTATCATTAAAAAAAAATATAGAAAAAATAATTAATAAATTTGGTATACCAGACATAGTTTTTTTAAATGCGGGGACTAACTACCCTAATTCAAAAAACATAGCTAGCTATAAAGAAACTAAAAAGTTATTTGAAGTAAATTTTTTTGGTATAGTTCATTGTGTAGAATTATTAATACCTTACTTAGAAAAAAAAAATACTACTCAATTAGTAATAATGTCTTCTGTTGCAGGGTATAGAGGACTACCATATGCTTCAGCATATTGCTCGTCTAAAGCTGGCTTAATAAGTTTTGCAGAGTCCATTTATAACCAGTGTTATGAAAAAGGTATTAGAGTTAGAGTAATATGTCCTGGATTTGTTAGAGCTCCCTTAACAGATAAAAATGAATTTAAGATGCCAATGATAATTTCTTCGGAAAGTGCAGGAAAAATTATCTACAGTAAGTTAATAAATTCAACTAGTTTTGAAATTATTTTCCCTAGTATATTTTGTCACTTTATGAAGGTTCTAAACCACTTGCCTAACTATTTGTATTTAAAACTAACTGCAAAACTTCTAAAAAAGCTATGATTTTTTTTTATAAAGTAAAATTACTTCAGCTAGTTTAATTCCAAACTTACTAACGTAAGTAGTGTTTATAATTTCTTTCTCATTAATTAAATACATATAATCTTTTACATAAACAGTGATTGTAAAATTATATATAATTAACTTAAAATAATACTTCATTAGAAGTCTTCTTTTTTCAATATTTACTATTATAGTTCCCTTTACATTCTTTTCTGTTCCATGATATAAAATATTAGATATTTTTTTAAACTTCCAATTTCTTATTATTTTTTTTTCATTTTCTATATAATTTTCTTTCAATTTGAGTACATCATGTGCAAAAAAACCTTTAAATGTTACATGAAGATTTTTTACAGATTTTACAGGATAACGTAATATCAGTATTCCTTTTGCAACTACTTCGCCACTGAAAAAATTTTCAAAATTTAGATTTAATAATTTATTTTTATTACTTGTCATTTATTTTTTTTTATCAAGAATTGGTATACGTTAATATTTCCCGCTTTAAAACCTTCTTCACAATAAATTAGGTAATATTCCCATAGTCTTTTAAAATCTTCCTTAAAACCCATTTTTTCTAGTTTATTCCACTTATTAAGGAAGTTTTCTCTCCATATACTCAAAGTCTTTGCGTAATCATTACCTAAGGGTTTTTCTTTACAGATATATAAATTATTATTATTCGCTAAATTATAAATGATTTTTTTGGTTGGCAACATACCCCCAGGAAATATATATTTTTGAATAAAATCTTTATTTTTCTCGTAACTCTCGTATAGCTTTTCATTAATAGTAATAATTTGTAATGCTGCTGAACCTTGTTTTTTTAAGCTTTGATCCAATATTTTAAAAAAATTATTCCAATTCTTTTTACCAACTGCTTCAAACATTTCTATTGATACAATTTTATCATACACTTCATTTATTTTTCTATAGTCTAAAAATTTGATAATTACATTTTTTTGTTTAATATAGTTGGCGTAGTTGTATTGATTTTTTGATATAGTAATTCCTGTTATTTTTGATCCTATATTCTCAGAAACATAATTAGCAAAACCTCCCCAACCACAACCTATTTCAAGAACTGTATTATTTTTATTAATCTTTGCTAGTCTTGCTAAACTTTGATATTTATTTAATTGAGCACTTTCCAAGGAAAGGTTTTTGTTTAAAAAAATACCGCTTGAATAAGTCATAGTTTTATCTAACCAACATTTATAAAAGTTATTGCCTTATTCTAAGTGATATCTTATTTGTTTTTTGCTTTTAGTAATAGTATTGGAACCATTAAAGGAAAGCATTTCTTTAATTATTTTTATAATATTTTCTTTTATTTTTACACTTTTAATGCTTCTTATATTTGCTATTCCTAGTCTTACTATATATGCTAGATTATTAGTAGTCCATTCTCCCTTATAGTACCCGTAGCTAATACCAGACACACCTTGTAGAAGAATTCTAATAAAGATGAAATTATTTATAATTTTAAAATAAGGGCTTTTTTTTTTTCCTAAAATATAAATTGATTTGTTCGGAAAAATTATGGTCAGATCTCCCTTAAAATTTTTTTTTAGTTTGTACAAAAAAAAGTTAATTTTAATTTTGTAAAATAAATTCATTATTCCTTCTCTAAAAAATTACTAATATTTTTATCAGATGGTTTTGGACACTTAAACAGTTTTAGACCCTTGGTATATAAGAATATAGCTTCTAAGTGTATACCTAAAATTACTTTTAAAGTCATTAATGGATACTTAAAAAAATTCAGCATTAACCTTAGCGTAGATAATGTTTTTTATGTGGCTGTAAAAGATGCTATTAACTTTTCCTTCTCAGAAAGGAATTCTATATAAATTGTTAAACTTTTATCTTTCATAAATCTTTT
>CAYTJO010000071.1:4839-7061 GCA_964438215.1 uncultured Rhodospirillaceae bacterium | reverse complement strand
TTAAAAAATTTAATTTATATACTACAATTAATGGAACTTTACATAATGCCAATTCTAAACTTATTGTTCCAGAAACAGCAATAGCATAATTAGAAAATTTAAAAGCATAATTTTTATATTTTGAAGACTTTAAAGTAGAAACATTTAAAATATTTGAATATTTATTAGTGCTATTTTCTATTAATTTGAAGTACCTATCTACAGCAATTATAATAAAAGTATATTGCCTTGCGTGTTTGTTTTTAGATAAATATAGTAGAATTAAATTTAAATGCCTTGTAATTTCTTTTTTTCTGCTTCCCGGGAATATAGATATAACTTTCTTTCTAATACCTAAGATATTATTTGTTTTATTTACTTCAGTATTAATTTTTTCTAAAAATGGATGGCCAATAAAAGTTGTTTTGATGCCATGTGGTAAAAAATATTTTTTTTCAAAAGGAAACAATACAAATAAATTATCAACATAATAAGAGATTTTTTTAGCTCTATTAGGTTTCCAGGCCCAAACAGTTGGTGCAACTATATGAAGAGTTTTTAGAGATGGATTTATATTCTTAATTTTTTTTAAAACTCTAAATGAAAAATCAGGTGAGTCTACAGTTATTATTAAATCAGGCTTTATATGTAATATATGTTTTACTGTTTTATTTATAAGATACAGTACCTTAGGAATTTTAGGAATAATTTCTACTAAACCCATAATAGATAATTCCGTGTAAGGAAATAAGCTGTTAAGTCCGTTTTTATTGAGCTTAGGCCCACCTATGCCAAACAGTTGAAAACTAGTATATTTTTGCAAAGAAGAAATTATAGTAGCAGCAATATTTTCTCCTGATTCCTCCCCTACTATTATATAAATTTTTATTTTTGAATTAGAATACATAAAAGAATAATTTTTTTTCTTTGATAATTTTAAAAGTAAGCGTAGGGTTTTCTACAAAGGTTTTTTTGTTTTCTACTATCAATCCTTGAAGTCCAGCCTTTACTATATTTTGAATAGTTGTAGGTCCTATTGTTGGCAAATCAATCCTTAAATCTTGGCCTGGCTTAGAAACTTTAATTAAATAAGAAGATGTTCTGATATTGAGTGTTTTAAATTTTTTAATTAGATAGTCAGTTCCATTTCTATCTTCACTTAATATTACTTTATTATCAGAAACTATAACAGCTTGCCCTTTGTCTCTTTCTCCAAATTTTTTAGCTAGTAAAAAATATTCTTTAATCTTTTTACTAGTTAAGTTTTTATTAAATTCAGAAATATTATTATTTTTTTTATCACAAAGATTTTCCTTTAATAAAACCCTGGGATCAATAATATTAATGTTATTGATAATAAATATATTTAAAATTTTATTTATTAACTTTCCATCACCTTTATTATAAAAAAAAATTAATTTAACTAAGTAATAAAAAGTTATCAAGTTTGGTCTAAATTTAAAAAGTGCTTTCTTTTGTACTTTTCCTAAGAAAATTACCTGGTTTATTTTTTTTTTCTTTAGAAATTTAAAAATATTTCCAATATTGTTGAAATTAATTATCAAATCTGGTTTTCCAAATTTAATATCAAAATTATTATCTACAGAAATAATATAAAATTTTATTTTTTTTTTTTTACATTTATCTATCAAGGTTTTAGTAAGCAACCCACTTCCTAGCATTAAACCTATAGATTTATCTTTATGATACATTTTTAGGTTTACAGATAGACCTAGATTTTTCTTTGGTTAAAAATTCAACTATTTCCATGACAGGTTCATTCTTACCAAAGTCTTCTGATACTTCTTTTATTCTTTCTGATATTGTACCTTCATTGCTAACAAAGAGCACTCCATATGCTTTCTTTAAGTCTTGAATTACACTTTTATTAAAACCTCTTCTTTTTAATCCTATAATATTTAATCCTGACAAGAATGCTCTGTTACCTACCACTGTTCCATAAGGTATTACATCACTGTCTATACCAGACATAGCCCCTATCATAGAATGTTTTCCAATTCTGCAAAACTGATGTATTCCAGACAATGCACCTATTATAGCAAAGTCTTCTATAATAACGTGACCAGCTAGTGAAGCATTATTTACTAATATTACATTATTTCCAATTATACAATCATGAGCAACATGAGAATATGCCATTATCAAGCAATTTTCTCCAATAATAGTTTTTCCTGTCACTAAAGTTCCTCTATTTACAGTGGAGCATTCTCTTATTATAGTAT
>CAYTJO010000071.1:3043-4829 GCA_964438215.1 uncultured Rhodospirillaceae bacterium | reverse complement strand
ATTATTTCCAATTCTACAATCATGAGCAACATGAGAACTAATCATAAATAAACAGTCATTGCCAATAGAGGTAATCAAACCCCCTCCACTAGTTCCTGGGTTTATAGTTACATATTCCCTGAAAGTGTTATTATCTCCTATTTCTAAAGTAGATTTTTCTCCTTTATATTTTAAATCTTGAGGCTTTGTTCCTATTGAAGAAAATGGATAAAAAGTACACTTGTTTCCTATTTTAGTATTTCCATCAACATAAATATTTGCTATAAATTTACACTCGTTTCCTACCTCTACATTTTCATTTATTATGCAGTAAGGTCCTACATAAACATTATCTCCTAACTTAGCATTAGGGGAGACTATTGCAGTAGAATGAATTTTTTTCATTCTAATCTACTATCATTGCTGTAATAGATGCATCAGATACTATTTCATCATTAACTTTTGCACAACAATCAAACTTCCATACTGATCTTCTGGCATGTTTTTTTCTTACTTCTATTAATAATTGATCACCAGGAATCACTAACTTTCTGAACCTAGCTTTTTCTATGCTCATAAAATAAACTAACTTCCCTTTAGCTTTGTCACCGAAAGAGCTTACAACTAATGCTCCTGATGTTTGTGCCATACATTCTACTATCAATACGCCTGGCATAACTTTCTGTTTAGGAAAATGACCTAAAAAAAAAGGTTCGTTAATTGTTACATTTTTCAAACCAATAGCAAATTCATCTTTCTCTACCTTTAATAATCTATCCAATAACAAAAAAGGATATCTGTGAGGCATCAATTCTAAAATTTGCTCTATATTCAATGTTTTATTCATTTTTTTCCACCATTTTATTTAACAAAACAGTTTTTTTTAAATAAGAACTTAGTTTAGTAGCAGGTGTTCCACTTATTGAAATATTATCTGCTACATTTTTAGTAACGCCTGCTTGTGCTCCAATTTTAACATTATTTCCTATTTTTAGGTGACCTGCTATACCTACTTGTCCCCCAATCATAACATTTTTACCAATAGTAGTGCTCCCTGCTATACCTGTTTGTCCCGCTATAACAGTATTTTCTTTTATAACCACATTATGTGCTATGTGAACTAAATTATCTATTTTAACTCCATTTTTTATTTCAGTATGATTCAAAGAACCTTTATCAATAGTACAATTAGAACCAATTTCTACATTATTTCCTATTTTTACAATACCTATTTGCGGGATTTTTATAAACTCTCCATCTAGAGGAGCAAAACCAAATCCATCTCCACCAATTACAGTTCCCGACTGTATTACTGTATTATCACCTATTATAGAATTAGATATATTAACATTATTCTCTATCAAACAATTTTTACCTATTATAACATTAGGACCTATATTACTAAAACTTTTAATTATGGTCCCAAATTTAATTTGAACATTAGTTTCTATGTGAGCTTTATCAGATATTACAGAATTAGAATTTATTAAATTAGAGTCTTCTAAATTATTAAAGTTATAATTCTCATATTTAATAGGATAAAATTTTTGCATAGCCTTTGCATAACTAGCATAAGCATTTTCTGATCTTAATAGTATTGCTTTGGTATTTAGTCTATCAGAAACTTTTGATGGCACTATAATTGCGCTAGCTTTACAATTATTTAAACTTTTAATATATTTTAAATTATCCAAAAAAGACAACTCTCCTTTTTTCGCCATCTCTAAAGAAGAAATATTATGTATAGAAATATTTAAAATTTTGCTTATATAACTGCAGTTAGTCTCTTCAGAAATTACCTGCAAAC
>CAYTJO010000071.1:0-3033 GCA_964438215.1 uncultured Rhodospirillaceae bacterium | reverse complement strand
TTTTCTTTTTTTCTTTCTAATTTTATTTTTGGTAGACTTTTGTTAATTTTTTCTGCAACCTCATCAGAGATATTTAAATATCTGCCGTAATTATTGTAGTTGCAGCATCAAAAACTACTAGATATCCTTCTTTAGCAGCTAATTCTTTAAGATGTTTTACTGCTTCAGCTTGGATTAACTGCATACCTCTTGCCATAGTTGACTCTAATTCTCTTCTAATATTTTGGACTTTAGACTGAACTTTGTTGACTTTAACTTTAAATGCTTGTTCTTTAGTCTTAAACTCATCTTCTGCTAAGACAGCCTTCTGTGCCCTAAGATTTTCTTGTTCTTTTTTAAGTTCATCTTCTTCTTTTTTTATTTGCTCTTTAAAATTATCTTCTATTTTTTTAACTTCTTTTTGTAGTGAGGCTAAAGCCAATGATTTTGATAATACTCTTTGCATATCAATAACAGCAGCAGGAAATTTATCCTTTAATTCTGATGCTTTAATTTGTTTTTTATTTTTTTCTTCAGCAAATACTAGATTATTTAAAGGAAAAAAAAGAAATAAAAAAATTAAAAATCTTATAAAATTAAAAAAGCGAGCCGACATTAAAGCTAAAGGTTTCAGTTTTATCATATGTTTCCTTCAAAATTGGTAAAGAATAGTCTATTCTAATAGGACCAAAAGGGGATTGCCATAAAACCCCAGCCCCAGCAGTTAGCCTAATACTTTCTTCATCATAGTAATTACTATTATTTGTGTCAATGCTTGTTAGTGTTCCCGCAGTACTAAAAACTCTTCCTTTAATGCCTAATTCTTTTGGCAATCCTAATCCAAATTTTAGTTGAGGTGTAATTGTATAATAAATATTTCCTCCTAATGTGTCATCAGTAAGTTTATCTCTAGGACCTAAACCTGCATTCTGAAATCCTACAAAAGAAGATCCTCCCAAAAAAAACCTGTCTGATATTTCAATATTCTGACTTAACCCTAAAATATAACCTAATTGTCCTGAAATAGAAGCCACCATCTTATCATTAAATATTTCTTCATATGTTGAACCTCTAAAAGTAGTTTTAAAGTACCTCTTGTCACCTCCTAATCCAGCAAGAGCTAAATTATTTGAAGCAGCCCATCCATCTTTTGGATCATATTTATTATTAGTTTTATCAATAGAGTTTCCAAAAGAAATAACTGATAAAACACTTTCTCCAGCAATAGCTTTAATAGATGATGATGCATCAGATTCAGCAACTATATTTCTGCTTTCAAGTCTGTAACCAATGCTCTGTGATCCATATTCACCTACATTGTAAGATATATTAAGTCCTCCTCCATCTCTTTCATTCTCATAATTACTTTCAGGATATTCTTGAACAGTTGTAAATAAGTTAGTTGTCATTGAAGAATGTCTATCTAAAAAAAATGGTTCAGTAAATGAAAAGTCTGCTCTATTTTCTCTATCACTTGCCATAAGATCAAATTTTATTTTCTGACTTTTTCCTAGCAAATTAATTTCACTAAGACCTACACTTGCAGTTGCTCCCACAGCAGAAGAAAAACCTCCTCCCAAAACTAAACTTCCAGTGCTTTGCTCTTTGACATTTATGTTCAAATCAACAGTATTCTGTTCTTCAAAGTTATCGCTTACTTCAATATCTGTAATAGAAAAATGCCCTAAATTTCTAATTAAAGTTTTAGATCTATTTATTAAATTTCTATTGTAAGGATCCCCTTCAGCTAATCTGATGGTTCTTCTTATCACTTTATCTAGCGTTCTTGTATTGCCAGATATAATAATTCTATTAATATATTTTTTTTGCCCAGGCTTTATAAAAAACTTTACATCTATGATATTATTATCTTTTCTATTTATAAGTGGAATAATATTTATAAATGGAGCGCCAGAATCTATTATACTTTCAGTGAGTCTGGAAATATTATCTTCTACTCTTGAAGCACTGTACCAACTACCTTTTTTTATAGTTATAGATTTTAAAATATCTGATTTCTTATAGTTTTTAATTTCTACATCAACATTTACATTGCCGAACTTATAGCGCAATCCTTCATTTACAACAAAAGTAATATAAAACTTATCTTTTTTATTGCTAATTTCTCCTATGGCTAGATTAATTTCTGCATCTACAAACCCTTGGTCAGCATAAAAATTTTTTAAATTTTCTTTGTCAAAATTTAGTAAATCTGGATCATACTTTCCTCCAGAAGTTAAAATCTTCCACCATCTAGATTCGCTAGTAGCTATTTCTCTTTTAAGTCTAGAGTCAGAAAAAAAACGATTACCTAAAAATTTAATACTATCTACCTTAGATAAAGGCCCTTCTATAATTTCAAATACTATATCTACTCTATTTTGTTCTAAATAAATTACTTTAGGTTCTACTACTGCTGCATATCTACCACTAGCCCTATACAATGCTAAAATTCTTTGTAAATTACTTTGAATTTTGCTTTTAGTAAATACATCTCTTATTTTTACAGAGATTTCAGGAAAAATATCTTCATCATCTAATCTTTTGTTTCCCTCTAATGCAATTCTATTAATAATAGGGTTCTCAGTAACTATAATTGTAAGTTTTGATTCCTCTAATTTAAATTTAATTTCTGAAAATAGTTCAGTAGCAAATAAATCTTTAAACAATATATTTAGATCACTTTTTGGTATCTTTGAGTTAGAGTTAATGTTTAAGTAAGAAAATATTGTGTTATCATCAAGTCTAATATTTCCTTCTATCTCTATTTTGTTAATATTATTAGCAAAGCTAAACTTAATAAAACTTGTAAGAAAAAATATAATTAATAAAAATTTAAACATTCTGTCTATTATCAATTTAAAACTCTACAATACAAGTCATTAAAAATTGTGAAAAACATTAAAGAAACTATTATAATTACCCCTACAATTTGAAAATATTTATAAAAATTTTTAGTAACTTGTTTTTTGTTAGCTAACTCATACATATATGTAAAAAAATGGCCCCCATCTAAAAGTGGCAAAGGAAATAAATTAATCAAACCTAAGTTTA
>CAYTJO010000070.1:6813-7271 GCA_964438215.1 uncultured Rhodospirillaceae bacterium | reverse complement strand
GCATACCGGAATTAGCTTTTTACCACATCATAGTAGTTTTATTAAAAGTGAAGCAGGAGTTTCGTTAGGTATTTCTCATATTCCTAGTCACAATGAAACTCATTATTTTTCTTGGGAAGAAAAAAACATAATTCAACCTAGTGTTTATTATAATGAAAGCTACTCTATGTTATTAAAAAACAAAATATACTTATCTGCAGGTTGGGAATTAGATTATAGAAAAGTTGTTGTTGGTAAAAAACAAGAATATAGTATTAATTCAGCTAAAGGTACTTACAGTCCACATCAAGAAGTAAATAATGAAATTACTATTGGTGGAAATTTAAATGTTACTGCTGATTTGCAAAAAAATACTAGCTTTTATTTTGATTTATCTAGTCGAGTATCAAATCAAATCCACAGAAGTTATGCTGGTGTATTAGGCATAAAAATAAAGAATTGATCTTATAGTAGTCTAA
>CAYTJO010000070.1:3189-6803 GCA_964438215.1 uncultured Rhodospirillaceae bacterium | reverse complement strand
AAATTAAAAAAGATTAAAGTTACTCATTATTCTCTGGTACCTTATTGTGCAATCTTTAGGTACTTATTTTAAAATTCTCTAAAATGCATTTAATTTTATTATTAAATATCAGCTTTCCAAGTATCATTAGTAACACCTATTTTTTTTATTATGTGCTTTTGTATTTTTCCTGTATTAGTTTTTGGAAAATTATGCATAATCCTAATATATTTAGGTATTGCAAAACTAGCTAAATTTAATTTAGCTTCTTCTATCCATTTTTTATATTTTAATTTCGTTCCTTCAATTAGCATTAAAGCTACCATAACTTCGTCTTCCATTCCTGAACCTCCTTCTGCTGGCACAGCATATGCTGCTGCTTCAATAACTTCTGGAATTTTTAAAAAAGCCTGTTCAACTTCATAAGAAGAAATATTCTCTCCTCTCCTTCTGATACAATCTTTAATTCGGTCAACAAATATGAAATGACCAGATGCAGTCCTAATTCCTGCATCTCCAGTGTGAAACCAGAAGTTTCTATAAGCATCAAAAGATTCTTTTGGTAAACCTACATATCCTTGCATAAAAGCAAAGGCTACCTTTGGTCTCACAACTATTTCTCCTATTTCTTCATTTTTCATTTTTTCATCTGTCTCTGGATCCCATATTTCAACTTCAAAATACTTTTTGTATACCTTCCCGCATGTTCCATTTCCTCGCTCATTAATTTTTCCGTATAGAGGTATATTTACTTCTGTCATACCATATAAAGGAATAACGTATTTAACTCCAAATCTAGTTCTTAAAATTCTTTCTGGCTCTTTTGGAAGTGGAGCAGAACCTATTAGTCTTAAGTGATGTTTATTATCATATCTGGTAGGTGGTTGAGCTACAACAAATGCAGCAATAGCACCTAGCATATTGGTATGAGTAGCCTTAAATTTAATAATATCATTTAACCAATTAGTTGCAGAAAACTTTCCTCTAATTATGGCCTTGTTTTTATTAATTAAACACGCTAAAAGTTGCATAAATAATCCATTTGCATGAAACAACGGAAGACATATATAAAACTTGTCATTTTTCTTTAAATTATAATTTTCAATTGTTCCTAGTGCGAATAAAACACAATGAGCATTAGGCATAATTACGCCTTTTGAAGGCCCTGAGGTTCCACTTGTGAACATTATACAAGAAACGTCAGAATTTCTACTTTCTGTTATTAATTTTTCATCTAATTTTTTTTTTAAAATAAAATCCTTTAGATTTACTATTTTAATATATTTTTTAGTAATTTTAATTTTATTAATTTCATGATGATATTTTGATTCTACAAATATAGCCTTTGGCGAAGCAATTTCAATTTGATGTCCTAAAACACTTCCTCTTAAGGAAGTATTTATCGCAATAAATTGAATTCCAAGAAGGGCTGATCCTATCCATAATGGTATAAAAACTTTTGGATTATCCACCATTACCATAATTGCTTCTTTTTTTTTTATTCCTAATTTATTGATATGATAAGAAGCTTTAAGAGATAGTGAATACATTTTTTTATATGTCCATTTTTGACCATTTACAAACTCTATGATTTCAAAATCTGGATTTTGATTGCATTGATTACATATGATTTTTGATAAAACCCAATCTTTAGGATTTTTAAGATTTAAATTAAATATTTTTTTTTTCATATAGGACTTCTTTTTAAAACATTGAAGAACCTTATTTTAAGGTATAACATTTAAATCTAATTTAGTTAGTAAATCTATAAAATACATATAATATTATACTTAGCTTGCTTTAGTTTATCTATTAAAGATTTTATTTAAAGAAAAAAACAAACCTTTTATAGAAAATGTTAACAGTTTAGATTACAGTTTAAGAATCCATATTCTACCATGACTCAATATCAGGTCTAACTTCTACATCAAATGACCATGCAGATCTTTTTTGATGTGCAATATGAAATATTTCATCTGCAATATCTGCCGGTTGTGTAAATATGATATCTGGTTGATTGATTTGTTTTTTTATTCTATTTCTGGTCCAAGGCGTGTTTATAGATGCATCTACTATCAAATATGCTACGTGAATACCCTTTGGCCCAAAATCTTTTGCCAAAGATTGAGCTAAAATTCTCTGTGCTGCCTTAGTAGGAGAAAAATAAGGTGTATTAGCTACTCCTCTTTTAGCAGCTGTATTTCCTGTTACAATAATTACTCCTTTTTTAGCTTTTATCATATCAGGAATGAAAGCATGAGCTAGATACATTAAAGAAGTAGTGTTTATTCTAAAATTTTTTTCTAACCATTCTGGTTTACCTTCAAGAAGACTCTCAAAGTTTCCTTTAACAGCATTATGTATTAATATTTGAGGAGATCCCATTTCTTCTTTTATTTTTTCACATGTTTGCTTTAGCAACTCAATATTTGCAACATCACAAACGTAACCTTTTGATCCCTTTAACTCTTTTTCATAACGGCTTAGTCTCTCTTCAGTTCTTGCTAACATAGCTACTCTATATCCTGAAGCTGCAAATTTTTTTGCAGTATGACCACCAGTACCTTCACCAAGCCCAGTTATCAAACATATAGGTCCTTTTTCCATATAAAATGCTCCTAAGGATTTTAAAAAATTTATTTATAACTTTTTAATATTAAAAAATAAGATTAACAAAAAAATAAACTTTTAAAAGTAAAAGCAGTTTAACTTAAAAACAAAGATTAAGTCTGAGGATATTGATGCCACCTGCAAATTTAATTTATCTAATAGGATATAATATAGCCAAAATAAAAAACAAATTTTTTGTTCTATTGCGATATCAATAATTTTTTTATGCTTTTAGGTGATAACCACCATCAACATAAAGAGTTTCTCCTGTTATTAGGTGATTAGAATTGATAAACCACATAATAGTAGATGCTATATTTTCAGGAGAAGCTGATTTTTTTAAAGGAACAAAGTTTTTATTTGCCTTTGATTTATTTTTAATCTCGTTTATTGTTCCATGCCATCCTGTTTCTACATAACCTGGACAAATAGTATTTACTGAAATTTTAGGTGCCATTGTGCGTGCAAGAGAAAGACCTAGAGAGTTTACAGCACCTTTAGAGCATGCATATGCAATTGAACTACCTAACCCTAAGGCAGCTATTGATGAAATATTGATAATTTTTGGTTCCTTAGTTTTTAATAAAGAAGGTTTACAAGCTCTTACCATTTGAAATATGCTTATTACATTAGCTTTATATATATCTAAAAAATCCTTTTCATGTAAGCCTTCTAAGTTTTTAAATTCAACAAACTTAGTTTTACCTGCATTATTTATAAGAATATTTATATTACCTAATTTTTTTATAGTAGTAGAAATAACTTTTTTACAGTCACTGTCTTTAGTTACGTCAGCTTTGACTAATATACAATTTGAATACTTACTACATTTTTTTAGTACAGCTTTTGCTTCTTTTATAGAACTTTTGTAGACTATTACTACATTGAAATTATTTTTTGCTAATAATATAGCAGTAGCAGCGCCAATTCCTTTACTAGCTCCAGTAACTATTGCAACACTTTTTTTCATAACTAATTACTCCTAATTTCATAATAATTTACTAATATTATATTTTCTAGTGACA
>CAYTJO010000070.1:0-3179 GCA_964438215.1 uncultured Rhodospirillaceae bacterium | reverse complement strand
ATTATAGCATATTATTTTTTAAACTTTATTTAAAATTTAATATTGTTAACATATTATAAACCAAATGGTTCTAATTTAATAATACAAAAAATATTTTTTTAAAAAGGAGTTAAATAATGACATTATATTGCGTGAAAATTAAATATAGCTTAGATGCTATTAAGGGAATGATGGAAGATGGTGTAGATAGAGCAGTAGTCATGAGAGGCTTAACTGAAAAACTAGGTGGAAACTTAATTAGTTTCTACGGTATGATAGGACAGGAATATCATGCTATGGGAATAATTGAGGTTCCAGAATATGCAAATCTGAGTGCAGGCATAGTTACGGCCTTAATGTCTGAAACAATAGTTGATTATAAGGTGATTCCATTATATCAAAGTTCAGATATAGCAAAGGTATCAGAATTGTATAAGAATGCTGCGCCATCTTATCAAAAGCCAGGTTCTTAGAGATAATTATAAATTAAGTTTATAAAATATTTTCTATCGCTTTAATAGCAGCAGCTGCACATTGTTCGTCTTGATCAGCTGTTGCTCCGCTGACTCCAATTGCACCTAGTAGATGACCATCCTTAGTTTTTATAGGTAAGCCTCCTGCAAAAGCTACTATATCTTTAGAATGAACTAACCCTGGAGCTCTACCATGTTTACCATCTTTTTTTCCATAAACTATTTCTTCTATTTTTCTAGTAGGATAAGGAATTCCTGCAGAGGATTTAGCTTTTTTTTGAGCTATATCTATGCTTAATAGAAATGCATAGTTCTGTCTTCTAAACAAAACCAAATCTCCTCCAACATCTACAATGGCAATATTAACTGGATTATAACCACTTTTTTTTTGATCTTGTTCACAAGCATCAGCCATAATTTTTGCTACTTTTAAATTAATTACCGGCTTGAATTTTAAGGAATGATCGTCAGCTGATATTTGAAAAGATAAATAAATTCCAATAAGAATAAAAGCTACAAGTTTTAAAATCATAAATACCTTTAAAAACTCACTATATCATACTTTTGTTATAAACAAGAAATTAAAAATTAATTCAAAATAATATTTTCTAATTTATAATATGTATAAATCCTGATTTAGCAAAATTAGTTCATGATATAATATGCATTTTTAATACAGCATCTATTGCAGAGTTAATAGTAAATTGCAGATCAGAGATTATTTCTTAACTATTTAAACCTATTGTTTATAGGAAGAAAGCTTAAGATACGATTTTTAAATGAAGTCATGAATTTTTTTTTTTCAGAATTTTTAGCAATTTGTTTTTTAGTAATTAAATCTTTTTCTATAGCAAATTTACTTAAAATAACATCACCGGAGCTAGATGATTTAATTATATAATGTAATATATTGTTTACTAATTTTTTTTGTTTTACAATATAAGTTTCTTTAATTATGCCTTTTCGTATAATTTCTTGATTTATTTCTAATTCTTCCATTCAGACATTATAAATACCTTTTAATATCATACAAATATATATATACTCATAATGAGATATTAGTGTATTAATGAATACAAAAATTATTATAAGAGAAAATTATGATTTAGTTTGGAGAAACTTTCTTCAATTGGAAATTAAAAGATCTTGTGAAGCAGTAAAATTATTAGGAAGTGCTAATTCTTATCTAGTTTTACAGGTTATAGCTTGGCATAACTTTTTATTGATTACTGATAGCATCAAAGAACATGATCGTGATAAAATTGTTGAAAAATGGTTAAAAAAAAGTTCTAAAAGAAAAAAGAAATATATTTTAACATATACATTGATATCAGAACTTACTGGCTTACCATTAGAAACAGTAAGAAGGCATGTTAAAAAGCTCACAAAAAAGAAATGGGTTAAATATTCTAAAAAAACAGGAGTTGAATTTGATGCTAGCGAAGAAAACAATAAAAAGTTAACAGATAATTTTAATAACAAAGAAACAAATTTAGTTTTAGATTTTTTAGAATATATTAATAGATTAACTAAAAAATATAATGAAATAAAGAGGAAATAAATAATGAATAATACAAAGAAACTTTATATTAATGGCACATGGGTTGATGGAAAGGGAAGTGAGCTTTTGTCAGTAATAAATCCTGCAAATGAGGAAGTTATTAATAATATTTTGTTAGCTAATGAAGATGACCTAGATAGTGCTGTTAAGGCTGCTAAAAATGCTTTTAAGAGTTTTTCAGTTTTTAGAAAAGAAAAAAAAATAGATTTATTTAACAATATTATAGAAGTCTTTAAGACTAGATTAGATGATCTGGCAAATATCATTTCTATAGAAATGGGAGCTCCAATTACTCTTTCTAAGAAAGCGCAAGCTCCTTCAGGGTTAGGTCATTTTATTAACACTTTAAGTGCATTAAAGAAGTTTGAGTTTGAAGAAGTTTTAGATTCTACCGTTATTAGAAAAGAACCTATGGGTGTTTGTGGTTTGATTACCCCATGGAATTGGCCGATTAATCAAATATCATGCAAAGTAGCTCCTGCACTTGCAGCAGGATGTACTTTGGTTTTAAAACCCAGTGAGGTAGCACCGCTAAGTTCAATAGTTTTTACAGAAATTCTACATGATGCAGGTGTTCCTAAGGGTGTTTTTAATTTAGTTCACGGAGATAGTAAATTAGGTATAGCTATAAGCAAGCATACAGATATAGATATTGTCTCGTTTACGGGTTCAACTAAAGCTGGTATATCAGTGGCCATTAACTCAGCTAATACTGTCAAGAGGGTAACTCAGGAACTAGGAGGAAAATCTGCAAATATTTTATTAAGAGATGCTAATTTTGAGAAATCTTTTAAAAAAGGCGTATTTGCTTGCATGAGCAACTCAGGACAATCTTGCAATGCACCAACTAGAATGATTATTCCTATAGAGAAAATGGAGGATGCTATAAAATTGTCCAAGGAAATAACTAAAAGTATAGTATTAGGAGATCCAAAGACACCAGAGACTACCTTAGGTCCGTTGGTAAATAAAAATCAGTTTGAAAAAGTAAAAAACTATATTGAGTTAGGAATCACAGAGGGTGCAACTTTAGTTATAGGAGGAAGTGCTTATCCAGAAAATATAAAAAAAGGATATTTTGTTCAACCTACTATTTTTGCTAATGTTAATAATGATATGAGAATTGCAAGAGAAGAAATTTTTGGACCAGTATTAGCTATAATAGG
>CAYTJO010000069.1:0-7358 GCA_964438215.1 uncultured Rhodospirillaceae bacterium | reverse complement strand
GTGTAAAAATTAGATTTAGCAGTCATGGAGCAAAATAAAGACCTTTCTACAGAATTGTGGTAGCTGATATTAGAGCTCCTAGAGATGGAAAGTTTATTGAAAAGGTAGGTACTTTTGATCCTTTGAAAGATAAAAGTGATGAATCTAGATTGAACTTAGAAATAGATAGAATAAAACACTGGCTAGGAAATGGTGCTCAGCCAACAGATACAGTTCACAGATTTTTATCAGATGCAGGAGTTTTAAAACCAATTAAAAGAAATAATCCTAATAAAGCTAAACCCAAAAAGAAAGCTTTAGAAAGAGAGAAGGCTAAAGAAGAATTGCATAATAAGAAAAAAGAGGAAGGAAAAGAAGTTGCTCCAGCAGATGCAAAGCCTGAAGAAGGAAAAGAAGCTGCTCCAGCAGATGCAAAGCCTGAAGAAGGAAAAAAGACAGAGGCTTGATTTTTCAGTCTGAATAAAACTAATATTTAGTCTAATTTTGTAAAAAAAATGAAAAATTGCTTAGGCAGGTATGACTAAAAAAAAAATTTATCTTGGAAAAATTGTGGCACCTCATGGATTGAGAGGTTTATTTAAAGTTGAGTTTTATAATAATAATTTTTCAAATATAAAAACTTATAAAAATAAAATCTATATAGATTGTTTGCAAATTAATTTAGAAAAAAAATTCTCTAAAGGAAAACTAACTGTATGTAAAAGTGAAATGTACAATAGCAGGGAAGATTTAAACAGTTTTATTGGTAAAGAACTTTGGATAGATGAAGCTAATTTAGAGAAAGATGAACAAAATAGTTATTTCCATAAAGATCTGATAGGATGTAAAGTTTATAATAAAAATAATGAATTTTTGGGAAAAGTTATTGCTGTGCACAATTTTGGTGCAGGTGATCTTTTAGAGTTAGGAAAAAATTATAAGTATATGATTAGATTTTATGATTTAAATAAAAAAAGTATTGATACACAAGGTAAAATAATAAAACTTAATAAAAATTATGAGCTATAATAAGAAAATGTTTTTAATAAACACTGTAACAATATTTCCTGAAGCATTTAGTGATTTTATGGATATTTCTATAATTGGAAATGCTAGAAGAAAAGGAATATGGGAACTGCAAATAACTGATATTAAAAATTTTGCAAATAAAAATAAAAATATTGATGATAAGCCATATGGGGGAGGACCAGGTATGATTTTAAAGCCAGATGTTTTGCAAAATGCTTACAATAGTGCAGTTAATAATATGGAGAACAGAATTTCTAATTATCATAAAATTATGCTTACTCCAAGAGGTGAAAGACTTAATCAGGAAACTGTTAGGGATTTAAGTGGTAGTGAGGGGATGATTATTGTTTGCGGAAGATATGAAGGAATAGACCAAAGGTTTGTAGATTATAATAAACTTAGAGAAATTTCTTTAGGTGATTTTGTTATAAGTGGAGGAGAACCTGCAGCTATTACAATTATCGATGCTGTAGTAAGGTTGCTTCCCAATGTTTTAGGTAACCCTTCAAGTTTGATAGAAGAAAGTTTTAATGATAATTTAATAGAGTATCAGCAATACACCAAACCTAGAACTTGGAAAAATATGGAAGTTCCAGATGTCTTATTATCTGGTAATCATAAAAAAATAAAAGAGTGGAGATATGAAAAATCAATAATGAGTAAAAAAAAAGATAGATAATTTTGATTTTTTTTGTTTAAATGCTTATCTTTAAAATAAAACTATGAATAAATTAATTGAAATAGAAAAAGAACAAATAGAGGAATTTCTAAAAAACAACAGTATACCTTCTTTTAAATCGGGAGATACCGTTAAAGTTAACGTCTTTGTTACTGAGGGAAATAAAGAAAGGATTCAAGCATTTGAGGGAATCTGTATTGCTAGATCAAACAGAGGATTTAATTCTACTTTTACAATTAGGAAAATTTCTCATGGTGAGGGAGTAGAAAGAGTATTTCCTTTATATTCTCCTATGCTAGAGAGCATAAAATTGATCAGAAAGGGAAAAGTTAGAAGGTCTAAACTTTATTATTTAAGACAACGCTCAGGTAAGTCTGCAAGAATTGCTGAAAAAAAAGATTAAACTAAAAAAGAAGATCGAAAGTTGACAGATGATAGTATTGAAAAAAAAGGATTAGATGTATCTTCTAAAAAAGATAGTGGTTCGAAGCAAAAAACGCAAAAGTTTGAAAATCAGAAAGAAAGCAAGGAAAGTAAAAAAGAAAGTAAGTAAATATGGATAATCCCAAAACCTTATTTGATAATGTATGGGACAGCCATGTAGTCGGGGAGTTAAGCTCAGGACAAAAAATTCTGTATATTGACAGGCACCTTGTTCATGAGGTTACAAGCCCTCAGGCATTCGATGGTTTGCGTATCAAGAATAGAAAGGTACGAAGGCCTGATTTGACTTTAGGAGTAGCTGATCATAACGTTCCTACAACATCTAGAAACTTGGGGATTGAATCTATCAAAGACAAAATAGCCCGTATTCAAGTTGAAACTTTAGAAAAAAATCTTGGTGAAAATAAAATTAAATATATTCCTTTAACTAGTATCTATCAAGGAATAGTTCATATTATAGGTCCAGAGCTTGGTTTTACTCTTCCTGGTACTACTGTTGTATGCGGAGACTCTCATACCTCTACTCACGGAGCGTTTGGAGCATTGGCATTTGGAATTGGTACATCAGAGGTTGAACATGTATTAGCTACGCAGACGTTGTTACAGAATAAACCTAAAAATATGAAAATAGAGATAAATGGAGAATTAGGAAAGAATATTACCTCAAAAGACATTATTTTAAAAATTATTAGCCAAATAGGAACATCTGCTGGCACAGGCCATGTAATAGAGTTTATGGGGTCTACAATTAAAAAAATGTCTATGGAAGAGAGAATGACTATTTGCAATATGTCTATAGAGGCTGGAGCTAAAGCAGGTATGATCAGCCCTGATATTAAGGCTTTTAAGTATTTAAAAGGAAAGAAATACTCTCCAAAAAATAAACAATGGGACAAAGCAGTCGATGAATGGCTCAACCTTAATTCTGATAAAAATGCTGTTTTCGATACAAGTTTTTCCTTTAATGTAGGTAGTTTAAAACCTATGGTTACTTGGGGAACAAGCCCTGAAGATGGTATAAGTATAAATGAAGTTATTCCTGACACGTCAGATGTTTGAAATATTGAAAAAGAAAAATCAATGAATAAATCTTTAGAATATATGGGGCTAACTCCTGGAACTAAGATGACTGAAGTTCCTTTACAGAAAGTTTTTATTGGGTCTTGTACAAATGGACGAATTGAAGATTTGAGGTCTGCTACATCTGTTATAAAAGGAAAAAAAGTAGCTAAAGATATACGTGCTATTGTAGTTCCTGGATCGGGATTAGTAAAACAAACAGCAGAGAAAGAAGGACTTCAGCAGATCTTTCTTGATGCAGGCTTTGAATCGAGAGATCCTGGCTTTTCTATGTGTCTAGTAATGAATCCAGATCAGTTAGAAAATGGAGAAAGATGTGCTTCTACATCTAATAGAAACTTTGAAGGAAGACAAGGGCGAGGAGGAAGAACGCACTTAGTAAGTCCAGCAACTGCGGCAGCTAGTGCTATCGCTGGTACATTTGTAGATGTTTCAGAGGGATGGTAATGAAAAAGTTTTCTCAATTGGAAAGTATAGCTGTAGTAATAAATGAGATTAATATAGACACCGATGCTATAATTCCTAAACAGTTTTTGAAAACAATAAAAAGAAGTGGTCTAGGAAAGTACCTTTTTTATAACCGAAGATATGATGATAATCTTAATGAAACTGATTTTATTCTTAACAAGGATCCATGGAATAATGCCAAAATTTTAATTGCTGGAAGCAATTTTGGATGCGGTTCATCAAGAGAACATGCACCATGGGCTTTATTAGATTTTGGAATACAATGTATAATTGCTCCTTCTTTTGCAGATATTTTCTATAACAATTCTATTAAAAATGGATTATTGCTTTTTACTCTTTCAAAAACATCCATGGATACTTTGTGTAAATATTCTTCAGAAAAGAAATCTTTGAAAATAAACTTGTTAGAAAAGAAAGTTTTTTATAATAATTTATTTATGGATTTTAATATTTCTGATGACACTAGAGATAGATTGCTTAATGGTTATGACGATATAGAACTTACTTTAAAAAAAAGCAATCTAATTGATTTGCATGAGAATCAAAATTATAATAAAGAAGCATGGAAGTTGATAAACAATGAATCAAAAAACTAATATTTTGCTTCTGCCTGGTGATGGAATAGGGCCAGAGGTATGTCAATCTGTAAAACAAGTAATAAATTGTTTAAATAATAATGCCTATATTGATTTTTCCGTGGATGAAGATTTAGTTGGAGGCTGTTCTTATGAAAAACATAAAACACCAATAACAGAACAAGTTATTTCCAAAGCTAAAGCTAGTGATGGAGTATTGTTGGGATCGGTAGGAGCCCCAAAGTATGAAAATTTGCCATTTGATTTAAGGCCTGAAAGAGGATTATTAAAATTAAGAAAAGAGTTAGACTTATATGCAAATATAAGGCCTGCAAAAGTATTTAATTCTCTAACAGATGCTTCTTCATTGAAGCAAGATATAGTTAAAAATATGGATATAGTTGTATTAAGAGAATTAACGGGAGGAATTTATTTTGGAGAGCCAAGAGGCATAGAAGATCTAGGTGATGGAGAGAGAAGGGGTGTAAATACCGAAGTATATACTACAAATGAAATTGTTAGATTGGGAAGGATAGGGTTTGAGATATCTAGCTTGAGAAAAAAAATTGTTCATTCAGTAGAAAAAGCAAATGTAATGGAATCAGGAGTGCTTTGGAGAGAAGAGATTGGTAAATTACAAGAAAGTGAGTTTCCTAATGTTACCCTTAAAAATATGTATGCTGATAATTGTGCTATGCAATTAGTTAAAGATCCCAAACAGTTTGATGTAATAGTTACAGATAATTTATTCGGTGATATTCTTTCAGATATTTCTGCAGAATTGACGGGGTCACTAGGAATGCTACCCTCTGCAAGCTTAGGGGAAGTAGGAGATAGCAAAAAAAGAAAATCTTTATATGAGCCTGTTCATGGCAGTGCTCCAGATATTGCAGGAAAAAATATAGCCAACCCTATAGCCATGATATTATCCTTTTCAATGTTTTTGAATTACACTTTAAAAATAAAAAAATTTTCGGAACTATTAGAAAAAGCTGTAGAAGCAACTTTGGAAAAAGGTTACAGAACTAAGGATATAATGCAAGAGAGATGTAATTTAGTTTCAACATCTGAGATGGGTGAAGTAATTGCAAAGAACTTCGAAAACTTATTGATTAAATATGAAAAATAATATTGCAATTATAGGTGCTACGGGAGCTGTCGGAAGAAAAATTCTCGAGACACTACATCTAAGAAAATTTCCTTTTAAAAATATAACATTATTAGCATCAAAGAAATCAGAGGGAACAAAAATTTCATTTAACGGTAATGAATATGTAGTGAAAGATTTAGAAAGTTTTGATTTTCAGAACATAAAGATAGCATTTTTTTCTGCTGGATCTGCAATATCAAAAATATATGCTCCTGCAGCTGAAAAAAAAAAATGTTATGTTATAGATAATACTTCTCATTTTAGAATGGATGAAGATATACCTCTAATAGTACCTGAAATAAATGAACAAGACTTAATAAAATCAAATAGAAAAATTGTTGCTAATCCAAATTGCTCAACTATACAAATGCTTTTAGCCCTAGCTCCAATTCATAATGTAAGTAAAATTAAGAGAGTTGTGGTGTCTACTTATCAATCAGTTTCAGGTGCAGGACAAAGTGCTATAACTGAATTAAAAGAACAAGCTAAAAACATACTAGAAGGTAATGATATTACTATTAAAAATATACCAAAGCAAATTGCATTTAATGTCGTACCACAAATAGATGTTTTTTTGGATAATGGATTTACAAAAGAAGAAATGAAAATGGTTAACGAAACCAATAAAATTCTTGATAAAAGTATTACAGTTAATGCCACTTGCGTGAGAGTAGCAACAGAAATAGGACATGCAGAGTCTATATATTTTGAATTAGAAAGTAAATTAGATTTGGATCAAATTAAAAATATTCTTAAAAGCAAAAAAGAAATTATTTTTTCAGATACAGATTATCATACTCCATTAGATTGCTCAGGATATGATTGGGTTTATGTTTCTAGGCTAAGAAAAGACCTCTTTAAAGATAATGGATTTAATTTTTGGGTTGTTTCTGATAACTTACTAAAGGGTGCGGCATTAAATTCTGTACAGATAGCTGAATCATTGATTAAACAGGGAATAGTATAATTCATGAAAAAAAAAAATAGACCTATTTCTCCTCATTTATCAATATATAGACCTCAAATAACTTCAATTCTATCAATATCTCATAGAATTTCAGGAGTATTCCAGTCTCTAGGCCTGTTGATAATTTTTTTATTGTTGTTATCTCTTTTTTTCGGAGAAACCACCCATAAGTACTATATGTTAGTTATCGAATCTTATTTAGGAAGGCTTTTCATTTTCCTGTATTTATTATCTTTGTGTTACCATATGTTGAATGGAGTAAGACATATTCTTTGGGATTTAGGTTTTTGTTTTGATATCAAGAATGTTTACTATTCTGGCTATACGATCATATTTTTAACAGTGGTTTTAGCTGCTGTCTTATTGGTTAGGTAGATATGGATTTTAATGAAAAAAAATTAGAGATCAATGTAAAAAAAAAATATAATACTGCTTTAAGTCACTGGGTTATACAAAAAATTTCAGCTTTAGTTCTGCTTCCTCTTTTGTGTTGGTTTTTGTATGTGTTTAAGGATTTTATTTATAAAGACTTTAATAATAAAATTATTTGGTTGCAGGATATTACTAATAGCGTTTTACTAACTTCATTTTTGCTTGTGGCTCTATTCCATTTGCGATTAGGCTTAACTGTAGTAATAGAAGATTATATCCACAATGCGAGTAGTAAAAATTTATTGTTATCAATCATAGCAATCTTATGTTTGCTTTTAGGCGTATTTACAGTAATAGTATTATTTATATTATCAACAGGCAGTAATGTTTAAAAAAGCTTATAATATAATAGAACATAATTATGATGTAGTAGTAGTAGGTGCGGGAGGTGCAGGGTTAAGAGCTACTTTAGGATTAGTTGAAAATGATTTATCAGTAGCTTGTTTAACTAAAGTTTTTCCAACAAGAAGTCATACAGTTGCTGCGCAAGGAGGGATTAGTGCAGCGTTAGGTAATATGAGTGAAGATAGTTGGAAATGGCATATGTATGATACT
>CAYTJO010000068.1:350-7431 GCA_964438215.1 uncultured Rhodospirillaceae bacterium | reverse complement strand
AGATTTAGATGACGAAGCTTGTCAATACTTAAAAAATAAGAGTTTTAAAAATAATTTAAACGCTGAAAAGCAAACTACTACAAATCAATTTATAGAAGAGAGTAGTGAAGACGAGTATACAGCAAATTCTCTGAGAGCTAGATTGTTAATAAGAGCATATAGAATAGCTGGGCATTTAAAAGCTGATTTAGATCCTCTTAAATTAACAGAAGAAAAATATATACCTGATTTAGACCCTAAAAGCTATGGCTTAAAAGAAGACGCAATGAATAAGGAAGTTTTTGTAGATGGAGTGTTTGGAATTAATAAGATAAAATTAAGCGAATTAATTCAAATCTTAGAAAAATATTATTGTGGAAAAATTGGCGCTCAATTTATGCATATCCAAGATAAAGAACAGAGAGATTGGATTATGGATAGAATAGAAAATATAAAACCAGATGAAATTTTTACCGACAAGGGAAAAAAGGCTATTTTAGAAAGATTAACTGCAGCAGAATTTTTTGAAAACTTCTTAGATAAAAAGTATACTGGTACAAAGAGATTTGGTTTGGAGGGTGGGGAGTCATTAATTCCTGCTTTAGAACAAATACTGAAATACGGAGGAAAAAATGGTATCGAAGAAGTAGTTATAGGAATGCCACATAGAGGAAGACTAAATGTTCTAGCTAATTTTATGGGAAAACCTTTCTCTGCTATTTTTTCTGAATTTCAAGGTAATGCATCTAATCCTGATGATGTTCAAGGTTCAGGTGATGTAAAATATCATTTAGGAACTTCTTCTGATAGAAATTTTGAAAATATAAAAGTTCATTTATCTTTAACAGCAAATCCTTCACACTTAGAGGCGGTAAACCCAGTAGTTGTTGGAAAAGTTAGAGCAAAACAAGATCAAAAAAAAGATGTAGATAGAAAAAAAGTTGTGGGGTTGTTAATGCATGGAGATGCTGCATTTTCAGGCCAAGGACTTGTTCCAGAAACGCTGGACTTGTCTGGACTGAAAGGATATAAAACTGGAGGTACAATTCATTTTATAGTTAACAACCAAATAGGATTTACTACTAATCCAACTTTCTCAAGATCGGGGCCTTATTGCTCAGATGTAGCACTAATGGTTGAAGCACCAATCTTTCATGTAAATGGAGACGATCCAGAAGCTGTCGTTTATGCTACTCGAGTAGCTACTGAGTTTAGACAAAAATTTAATAAAGATGTAGTGATAGACATGTTTTGCTACAGGAGACAAGGGCATAATGAAAGTGATGAACCAGCCTTTACTCAACCACTTATGTACGAAAAAATCAGAAGTCATTCTACAACTAGAAAAATATATGCTAAAAAACTCGTAGAAGAAAAAGTTCTGGAAAATAGTGAAGTTGAGGATCTTTGGAATGAATGGTCAGAAAAATTAGAAAAAGATCTGGAAGCAGGAAAAAGCTTTAAGCCAAATAAAGCAGACTGGTTAGAAGGATCTTGGAGTGGTTTTGAGTCAAAAGGCTTGATCAAACCAAATACTGTTACAGGTTTACCATTAAAAACTTTGAAGGAGTTTGGAGTAAAACTTGCTGAGTTTCCAGAAAATTTTAATATTAATAAAAAAGTACATAGAGTTTTGCAAAAAAGATTAAAAAGTATATCTGATGGAAAGGATATAGATTGGGCTTGCGCAGAGTCTTTGGCATTTGCCTCCTTGCTATATGAAGGAAAAAATATAAGACTGTCTGGTCAAGATTGTGGAAGAGGAACTTTTTCACAAAGACATGCTATATTGGTAGATCAAAAAACAGAAGAAAAATTTTCTACTCTTAATAATTTTTTAAATAATAATAGTAGAGTAGAAATAGTAGATAGTCCTCTTTCAGAAGCAGCAGTTTTAGGATTTGAATATGGTTATACTCTAGCAGATCCTAATACATTAGTTCTTTGGGAAGCACAGTTTGGAGATTTTGCAAATGGTGCTCAATTAATCATTGACCAATTCATAGTATCTGGAGAATCAAAATGGTTAAGAATGTCAGGCATAACAATTCTTTTACCACATGGGTATGAAGGTCAAGGGCCAGAACATTCTTCAGCAAGAATAGAAAGATATTTGCAAATGGCTGCAGAGGATAATATACAAGTAGTAAATTGTACAACACCTGCAAATTATTTTCATGTTCTAAGAAGACAAATGTTAAGAAAGTTTAGAAAACCTTTAATTGTTTTTACCCCTAAGTCTTTGTTAAGGAATAAAGAAGCAGTCTCTAAATTAGATGACATGGGAGAAACTACAAGATTTAAAAAAATAATTGTTGATGGAAATAATAAAAATATTAAAAAAGTAGTTTTTTGTTCAGGTAAAATTTTTTATGATATTAATGATAAAATTAATAATGAACAATCCTCTTCTACATTGATTATCAGAATAGAACAACTCTATCCTTTTCCTATGGAAATTTTAGTTGATGTAATAAAAGAATGTAAAGATGCAAAGTTTTTTTGGTGTCAAGAGGAACCTGAAAACATGGGGGCATGGTCTTTTGTACAGCCATTATTAATAAAGTTACTAAGCGTTGCCAAAATAAAAGATCTAAGTATAGAATATATAGGAAGAAAAAAATCTGCCTCTACTGCTACTGGTCTATTTAAAAAACATCTTGAAGAACAAAACAAAATTATAGAAAACTTACTGAATTATAAGACATGAAAAAAATAGAAATACAGGTACCAGCACTAGGTGAATCTATAACGGAAGCAACTGTTGCTAAATGGTTAAAAAAAAAAGGAGACTTCGTTCAAAAAGATGAAGTCATATTAGAACTTGAAACTGATAAAGTAACTCAAGAAATCTATGCATTAGAAAATGGAGTATTAATGGAAATTTTTTTTCAAGAGGGTGAAGATGTAAAAATTGGAGATACTTTAGCATCTATAGAGTTATCAGAAGATTTAAAGGAAAAAAGAGTTATTGATAAATCACCAAATAAAGAATTAATTGCTAAAAGCAATGATCAAATTTTTGAAGTTATAGTGCCATCTTTAGGAGAATCTATAACAGAAGCTACAATAGGAAAGTGGATTAAAAATTTAGGAGAAAAAGTAATTAAAGGAGAGCCTTTAGTAGAAATAGAGACTGATAAAGTTACGCAAGAGCTTTATGCAGAATACAATGGAGTCTTAGAAGAGGTTTTATTTAAAGAAGAAGAAGAAGTAAAAATTGGAGAAGTTATTGCTAAAGTAAGAGCGGCTCAAACTTCTAGTGAGACTGTAGCCAAAAAAGATCATACAGTTCAAGCTGAAGTTGTTTCAGAAAAAGAAAAAAAAATAGAAAGCAATGATATAAACTTAGACCCTACGATTGTTAAAAGATCAGGAATAGGAAATAAAATTAGTCTTATAGATTTAAAAGAGTTTTCTGATGAACTTTCTTTTTCTCCGGCAGCAAAAAGAATAATTAGAGAGGGAAATATAGATCCTAGCAAGCTTCTTCTTTCAGAAGGATCTAATAGAGTTAATAAATCTGATGTAATAAACTATAAAGATAAAAGTTTGGCTATGAAGGATGATAATTCAGTTTCACTTAACGAAAAAAACACTGACTTAGAAAAACCTCTCAGTAAATTACGTCAAAGTATAGCAAGCAGATTAAAGCAGGCACAGAATACGGCAGCAATGCTAACTACTTTTAATGAAATTGATATGTTCAAAATTATTGAAATTAGGAAAAAATACAAGGATAAGTTTTTTGATAAGTATCAAGTTAAGCTAGGTTTCATGTCTTTTTTTACTAAAGCTGCTATTACAGCTTTAAAAGAAATACCAGAAATTAATGCGGAAATTAAAGGAAGCTCTATTATTTATAAAAATAGATATGATATAGGAATAGCTGTGGGAACTGATAAAGGGCTTTTTGTTCCAGTAGTTAAGAACGCAGACAAGATGTCATTTTCAGAAATAGAAAATCAAATCATTAATTATGGAAAGTTAGCAAAAGAAAATAAACTTACCTTAGAGCATATGAAAGATGGAACATTTACTATTTCTAATGGAGGTGTATATGGTTCAATGTTGTCGACACCTATTCTAAATACACCTCAATCAGGGATACTAGGTTTACATAATATAGTTAAGAGACCTTGGGTTATTGAAGATCAGATTCAAATTAGACCAATAATGTATGTTGCATTGACTTATGATCACAGAATTGTTGATGGAAAAGAAGCGGTTACATTCCTAGTAAGAATTAAGGAGATTATAGAAAACCCTGAACAGATGATGTTTGAACTATGAGTAAAAATAAAGAATTTGATTTGATTGTTATTGGTGGAGGTCCAGGAGGCTATGTTGCTGCGATTAGGGCCTCTCAACTAGGCTTTAATGTTCTTTGTATAGAGAAGAGAAAATCATTGGGTGGAACGTGTTTGAATATAGGATGTATTCCTTCTAAAACATTACTGCATTCATCCTATTTATATGATCTTAGTAAAAAACATTTCACCGATTTTGGTATTAATATAAGTGGTGAAGTTAATATTGATCTTAACAAAATGATGAGTAATAAAGAATCAGTAGTAAAAAAATTAACTGGTGGAGTAAGTTCGCTATTTAAAAAAAACAAAGTCTCTTATCTAGAAGGAACTGCAAAAATTATAAATAGTAATTCTGTATTAGTAGACAAAAATACCTATAATGCAAAAACGATTCTGATTTCTACTGGCTCCGTACCATCAACTATAAAAAATGTTGATGTTGATGAAAAAAATATAGTATCTTCAACTGGCGCTTTAGAATTTTCAGAAGTTCCAAAAGATCTTGCCGTAATTGGCGGAGGCTATATTGGATTAGAACTTGGTTCAGTTTGGAAAAGATTAGGGTCTAACGTTACTGTGATTGAATTTTCTCCAAATATAGTTCCTACAATGGATAAAGATACAGCTGATATTTTTTTTAAAACTTTAAGAGGCCAAGGTTTGAATTTTCTATTGAATACAGGAGTAGAAAGTGCAAAGAATGAAGGAGATAAAATTTCTTTGAATTGTTTAAATAATATAGAGAATACCAGAAAAAATTTAAAGTTTGATAAAGTGTTGGTTGCTGTTGGAAGAAAGCCATATCATGAAGGTTTGGGGCTGCAAGAAGTAAATATAAAAATAAATAAAGATAACACTATAATTGTTGATAATAACTTTAGAACCTCTGTATCTAGTATTTTTGCTATAGGAGATGTTATAAATGGACCCATGCTAGCACACAAAGCTTCTGCAGAGGGTCATATCTTTGCTGAGAGACTGGCAGGTAATGATCCTGCTCTAAACTATGGATGTATTCCGGCAGTTATTTATACTGAACCTGAGGTAGCATGGGTAGGACCCACAGAGAAAGAGCTTCAACAAAAAAATATTAAATATAAAAAAGGAGTTTTTCCATTTACTGCAAATGCTAGAGGAAAAACTACAGGTGATACGGAAGGTAATATTAAAGTACTTTCACATCCCACTAATGATAAGATTATTGCAGTCCATATTATTGGTGCTCATGCAGGAGAGTTAATTGGAGAAGCAGTAACAGCAATAGAGGCTGGTTTAAGTGCCGAAGATATTGCTTTAATTTGTCATGCTCATCCAACTCTATCAGAATCAATGAAAGAGGCTGCTTCATTGGCCTCAATAGGAAAGACCCTTCATTTTTAAAAAGTTTACTTAATCTTAAAAACAGAAAGGTTTTTTTTATTAACAGGAAAATATAATTCAGGTAATGCTTGAGCTTTAAATTTCCTTCAAATATTAAATTATAAAATAAATTAAGGTTGTTTTGTAAGGCGCAAAAATTAGTTTTTTGTTGCTACACATTAGTTATCTTAGCTCTAGGATGAGTTTTGTTGTAAGTTTCATTTACAAATTGACTTGAAATTTTTAAGTAATGTTGTGTTGTGGATAGACTTGAGTGTCCTAACATTAGTTGCAAGGTTCTAAGGTCAACACCATTTTTTAATAGATGAGTTGCAAAGCTGTGTCTTAAGGAATGAGGGGTGAAACCAATGTCTAAATCTAGCTCATTTCTTAATCTTGAAAAGAACTTTTGAAAGTATCTTGGTGTGATTTTTTTTCCATTTAAATTAATAAAAAGGTTTTTGCTGTCTGTTAATTTTTTTCTAGATCTTTCTAACATCCATATAGAAAGAGCTTTTTTTACTTGAGGAATTAATGGGATTAACCTTTCTTTATTTCCCTTCCCTAAAATTATTAGATAATTATTTTTTAAATCATCAGTAGTCAAAGATAGTGCTTCACTAATTCTTAAGCCTGTGCCCCATAAAATAATTACAAAAGCTTTATTTCTAGCCTTAACAAAACTATTTTTTTCTTTATCTATTTTACTTATTAAGTTTTTAATTTGATTATCAGATAAGGGTCTAGGAAGATTTTTAGGTAACTTTGGAGAAGAAAGCTGGAATATCATAGAGTCTTCTATTTTCTTATTTAAAATAGTAAAATTAAAAAAAGATTTAATGCTAGCTCTAGCTCTAGCTAGAGATTTAGAACCAATTAACATTTTTTTAGAATTTAAAAAAGATATCCATGCTCTGTAGTCTTTAATTTGTAATTTTTTTAGCAGAGAAAGAGTTATTTTATTTTTTTCGTTATGTAATCTTAAAAAATTTAAAAAATATTTAAAATCATATGCATAAGATAATGCAGTATTTTTTGATAGGTTTCTAAAGGTTAATAACCAAGTTTGCCAATCTTCATAAGTTTTATATAATTCTTTGTCTGATATATCTTTTGTGTTTTTAAATGAATGTTTTAAGTTACTATTCAAAACTTTTGTCCAGTTTTCTTCCAATCTTTCATAAAAGCTTCAAGTCCTGCATCTGTAAGAGGGTGTTTTATCATCTGTGTAATAATTTTAGGGGGTATAGTTGCTACGTGAGCTCCCATCATAGCAACCTGTGATACCTGCAAAGGACTTCTAATTGATGCTGCTAACACTTCTGTTTTTATATCATTTTTAAAAATATTATAGATATCTACTATCTCTTTTATGAGATTTAATCCTGTGGTTCCAATATCATCTAATCTTCCAATAAAAGGTGATATAT
>CAYTJO010000068.1:0-290 GCA_964438215.1 uncultured Rhodospirillaceae bacterium | reverse complement strand
GGGCCCTTCTATTATATTACTTATTTCTTTTATGATAGTTTTAAAATCTTTACCTGACTTGTAAATCAAAGATGGATTTGTAGTCACCCCATCAACTAATCCTAGCTTAGATAGTAGTTTTATTTCTTCGATTTCAGCGGTATCAATAAAAAATTTCATAGTACAAACACAAATATGATATTATTATTTAAGAAAATTATTAAAAAAGAAAGAAAAAAAAAAATCAAATTTATTATTATAATATTTTAGTAACTGCAAATATTAATCATTGTTTGATATATATTTCAACT
>CAYTJO010000067.1:5133-7471 GCA_964438215.1 uncultured Rhodospirillaceae bacterium | reverse complement strand
AAAAATTTTGTTTTAAAAACGAAGTCATTTTCCTTGCCTCAGCCTCTCTTAAAAATCGTTGAAAAGAACCAATTTCTTGTCCATGTGGGTGTGGCCTAATTTCTTTTACAGGACGCGGTAAAACTTCAGTTACTCTTGGCCAATTTCCTTCATCAATAATTAACCCATCCTCATCATAAACCTTTAGCGAAATACTTGCATGTGGATTGACTATTGAAGTCATCCTGAGGTACTGATGCACACTCTGCTTTCCACGTTGATATTTTGCTTTCATTGAAGCTTCAACTCTCACCCCGTGTTGAATTATATTTCCTTCACTATCGAACCAGTGATCCCTTTTTCTATTTCGAGTGATTGCCTTATTCTTTTTTGTATCAAGGCCAATTTCTACATGAACAGCAGTGGCCTCATCTGCAACTTTAGATATTACATGCGTTCTTTTTCCAGTAGTTAGTTGACTATACATTACCACTCCAGTAATCCCTATTCCTTGTTGCCCCCTAGTTTGTCTAATAGTATGAAACCTGGAACCAAAAAGGAGACTTCCAAATACCTTAGTAATGGCATCAGCAGGAATCCCGGGCCCATTATCTTGGCCGATCATAATTAAGCGATCTTTTTCTCCCTTTACTCTACGAATTTCAATAATAATATCAGGCAACAAACGAGCTTCTTCACAAGCATCGAGGGAATTATCAACACTTTCCTTTACAGCAGTTATTATTGATCTGTTAAGAGTATCAAATCCTAGGAAGTGTTTATTTTTCTCAAAAAATTCACTTATGCTCGCTTGTTGCATTTTACTTTGCGTTGCCATTTTCTATCCTCCTCCTCCAGTTCTTCCTCGGCCTAATGACGAGGGGCTGGTAGTGGCAAAACACTCGACTTATCCGACAGGTCATAAGAGATGTGGGTGACTTAAGGATGAAATTGATATTTTACATATTTTCGCGATTCATTCAAGGTGATTTTGTTGGAAGAACAAGAACTACAACCCAATAATATGAATCACCTAAATCTATCAGAAATTTATTTTTGTTGAAAAACGAGGTAATTTTGAAGTAGTCACCCCTTATCCATAAGTTGTTGGCTAATGCCATTGGTGATAGAATGAGGCAGAGAGAAATTAGGAAATTAGATGAAGAGAAGGCAGTAAGTCCAGTAATTGCAACCATATTGATGGTCGCTATTACAGTAGTACTTGCAGGGGTGCTTTATGTTTGGGCAAACAACCTCGCAAGTGAAGGAACAGACACATCAATTGGTACTTTCAATACTTATACAACTGAAGATGCAGAAGATGAAACAGGTCCCGGCGCTGAAGATACTCTAGTAAAACTGCAGATGACTGGTAAGGATGATTTGGCTTGGGCTTTTGTTAAAGTAACAGTATCTGTTGAAGACAATGTTTACACTTGCAGCATTATGGCAGGTGATGATTGCCAAATTCGTCAAGAAGCAGGTGATGACGATAATTCATGGGAACCAGGAGAATATCTATTTCTTTCAGAAGGGAATGAAGATATCTGTAATAGTTCAGAATGCGCTCTAGAAATTTCAATTACTCACAATGGTCGTGTTGTGGCGGGAGATCAAAGCAGCGGCCAAGCAGGTAATGTTGGTAGTGGAACATCAGCTGATGAGGTCCACACTTCTAGTGACGCATACGTCTCATTTTCAGGAGAGGGATATAATCCAGACTACGAATACGTAATTGTTGAAGATAGCAATTCGTTGTCAATTGAAGGAGAATTCACATTTTCTTCATGGATGTATCCAACATCTTTTGATGGTGACTGGAGAAATTTGTATGATATTCCTGATGCACATATGATGGAGTTTAGTCCAAGTGGCAAACCAACATGGAGGGCAGAGAATAGCGTATCACCCGGTTGGTCTGTTAGTAGTGATGATGCTATTGCAGCAGGCGAATGGACACACATTGCATGCACAATGACCCAAACATCTGATGGATACACTATTACTATGTATATCAATGGCGAAGTAGTTGCATATACTAGTAATACGAACATTGACGGAGTGGTTGATAGTGACAATGATCTATATCTTGGTGTCCTATGGAGTCAGCAAAATAACCCCGACCCTTGGAATGGTGGGATGGACGATTTCAAATTCT
Organism: uncultured Rhodospirillaceae bacterium; assembly: GCA_964438215.1. Lineage (GTDB taxonomy): Bacteria > Pseudomonadota > Alphaproteobacteria > TMED109 > TMED109 > JAYYAX01. The sequence continues at coordinate 5,334 of CAYTJO010000067.1, read as the reverse complement.
GGAACAAGGCCCTAACTTCCAGCCAGATTAGCCAAGTATATGCAAACTCTAATTCAGTTGAATCAAACCACCTTGTCTTGGATCTTTCCTTTAACAGCGTTAGCGGCGATACCGTGGAAGATATGAGTGGCCAAGGAAATGAAGGTGTCATCGTTGGCGGAGAAATTGTTAGCGGCGGAGCAAATTGATTATCAATTATTG
>CAYTJO010000067.1:0-5123 GCA_964438215.1 uncultured Rhodospirillaceae bacterium | reverse complement strand
TTGATGAATATTCAATTCAAAATAAAACTAATTTCAAACACATTATCAAAAATTGAATAATTCAATTAGGTAGTTTTTACTATCTTCCATCACGCGTTTCCGTGTAATTTCATTACCACCAAAATGGGCCCCAAAATTCATTGCATACTGAAATGCTATTTTTCTTTCAAAAGGTTCATTGAGAGGAATTCGTAGTCCCTTTTCAATTTCCCCCCACATATTTCCATCAGAATCAATTTGCACAGTTCTTTCATCTAGTTTTATTGCATTAGGTGACCAAGTCAAAGGTTCCTTTGAATCAAATGAATGATGCGAATTTTCATACACAATTACCTCCATATCAGCACACTCTTTAGTAACATCAATTAATCCATGAACTAAATTTAAAGGCGTATAATCATCTATGTCACCATGTAGTATTTTGATGGGCGCATTTTCCCAACACTGCACGTCTGGTCGAATATGTGCAGCTGGATAAATTGGTAAGAGTGCTGCAAATCGCTCACCATCAGGGGCTAACGTTTCAGATATAGGGCACCATGCAGAGTAAAGAGCAACAGTTCCACCCAAACTCCACCCTGTAATTGCTATTTTTCTATAATCTATTTTGGGATGGGTGTTGAGCAATTTTAGTGCTTCAAAAGAATCACACAACATCATTGCATATGTAACACTCATTTGATCTTCAACAATACTAATCACATTACGAGACTCAAAACTATGGATTCGAAATACAGCAATTCCAGCTTTTAACCAATTATTCATGTGTTCTTGGTGATGTTCAACCCACCCACGACTTCCATGACATGCAACTACACAAGGAAAGGGCCCACTACCTTTTTCAGGTAGAGTTAAAATTCCAAAAACAGGATGTTTTGCAATAGTTTCTAATTTGCATAATATATGATGAATTTCAAACGGACTCGATGAATTATATGTGATTTTACCACACTCACCATTTTTGAGATCTGATAAAATTTCCATACTAATCAATTCTCAATATCCCTATCTATTTGATTTTGCGTTAAGCCATTTTTCAATTCTTTCCAAACCTTCTCTCAAACTCTTTTCATCGCAAGCATATGATATCCTAACAAACCCCTCTCCACCTTCAATTAATCCACCAGGGATTAGTTGCACCTTTGCTTGGTTTAACGCCTCAGTAGCAAATGTTGTAGAATCCATTCCAGTAGCTGAAATGTCAACAAAACCGTAGAATGCACCTTCTGGATCAGGCATTGAAAGTCCTTCAATTGATTCAATACCTTCAATCAGTATTTTCCTTCTTTTGAGATATTCTAGTTTAAACAATTCAACATCATCATTAATTTTTGAATCCAATGCCGTTATTGCAGCGTCCATCAGAAATGAGGGTATATGTGAGCACGCATTTGCTTGCAATTTGCCCATTGCTTTGATAACAATATCAGGGCCGCATACTAATCCTATTCTCCACCCAGTCATAGCAAATGATTTCGACCACCCAGTAACTACAATTGTTCTTTCTTCACCACCTTTCAAACTGGCGGGTGACAAATGATTCCAATCCGCCCAATTCAGGCGAGCATAGATTTCATCAGATACTAACCAAAGATCATGTCGTATTGCAATATCTAACAATTCAGATATTTCTTCGGGAGTATATACTGCGCCAGTAGGATTATTTGGAGAATTAATTACCAAAACCTTTGTTTTGTGAGTAATCGCTTTTTCTATTGCTTCAAGGTCTGGGTGAAAATCATCATTTTTCACATCTACATGAACTGGAATTAGTTTCAACATTCTACATTGTATATCATAAGATGGCCACGCAGGTGCTAGTAGAATCACCTCATCACCAGGCTCACATGTGACCATGAATGTGTATAGCAATCCTTGCTTTGCCCCTGGTGTAATTATGATTGATTCAGGAGTTGCTGGTATGCCATATCTTTCATTCAACCTCTTAGCTGATACAGTGCATAGTTCCATTGAACCTTCACTACGTGTGTATTTTGTATTCCCTTGTTCTAGAGATTTAATTGCAGAATCAACAATCTCTTTTGGAGTATCAAATCCCGGCTCACCTACAGTTAATCGTATTACATCATCAGGGGGTGCTGCAAGAAATGGCTTAATTCCAGCAGGTAGGTCAACGAAGCGTTTAGCTATATCAACCATCTAAACATCTCCAAAATACTCTCATTTTTGGTTAAAGCAATACTTTACCGAAGGGGCCGCCTTGAAAGAACTTGTTGGCTATGTTCCCCACCAGTATGTGATAGTTTATTCCTCGCTTTGAAATACTATGCCTTTGCGGCTTACTTACTGATGGGTAGGTAGCAAAGCCTGGTTACGCGATGGACTGCAAATCCATTTTACGGGGGTTCAAATCCCTCCCTGCCCTCCAAAATAACCAATTAAATTGGTAAAATTATTCTAATTCATCTGATACGGAACCGAGATATTCAGGCAATTCAACCCCAGCCTTTTTTGCAACATCATGCATTGGTGGTAGGGTTTGAACTAGGCTGCTGACAAAGTTCGATGTAGCGCCCTTACCTTCAGAATCAACTCCCGAATCCCATACAGTGATTTTATCAATTTTTAAATTCTTTACCGCTTCAACTTGTGCATTAACCATAGCATCTACCTTTTCAACCATTAACAAGGTAGCAGCAGCCTTAGCATCTCCGCCAGCACTTTGTACCAACATCTCGTAACCCGATGCTTTTGCAGACAGCACTTTTTGCACACCTTCCGCTTCAGCTTGATATCGCGCAAGGATAGCATCTGCTTCACCAGACGCAATTCTTCTTTGCCGCTCAGCCTCAGCCTCAGCAGCAATCTCGATTTGTGTTTTGGCAATTTCTTCACGAACAATTTCCTCCGCCCTCAATCTTTCTTGCTCCAACAAGTATTGCGCTTTTTGGACTTCCATTTCAGCTGTCCTTGCTGCAATTTCAGAACGTCGCATGGCTTCGGCTTCCTTCTCTGCCAGTGTAGCGTTGTATTCTGCAATGCTTGCCTTAGATGTATTTTCACCTTCAATCGCCAATGCTTCCTGGTCTTGAACGAAGATACGCTGATCGGCGCGAGCTGCCTTCTTACCCTTCTCGGCTTCAGCCTCATTCTCAGCCACTTGGATGTCAGCAGCCCCTATAGAACCATCACGATCCGCAACAGCCACGTCTGCCTTTGCTGCATTAACTGCAGTGGCTGCCGCTTTCTTTCCAATACTCTCAATATATTCCGAGTCATCAGTAATATCTGTAATGTTAACGTTGATCAAATAAAGACCTAATTTATGCAATTCATGCCCAACGTTTAGTGTAATTCTTTCCAAGAAATTATCACGGTCTTGATTGATTTGCTCAATTGTTAGGGAAGCCACAGTCAAACGTAATTGTCCAAAAATTATCTCGGAAGCCATCTCCTCTATTTGTTGCTTATTCAAATGTAGTAGGCGCTCTGCAGCGTTATTCATTATGGTTGGATCTGTACTAATACCCACTGTGAATGTAGATGGTACGTGAATACGAATGTTTTGCTGAGAAAGAGCATTGGTCAAGTTGATTTGAATAGTCATAGGCACCAAACTTAATTTCTTATAATCTTGAAATAATGGCCAAACCATAGTTGCCCCACCATGGATACACCTAGATGCTCTGCCGCCACCAACTTTACCAAAAACAACCAAAATTTCATCTGAAGCACAACGTTTGTATCTTGTAACTAACATCAAGAAAAAGAATGCTAGAATCAAAAGACCCGCGAACATTGTACCTACTAACCAACCTGCACTATCTGCCATATTTACCACCTCATTCTTCTTCATTCAATTCTTCTACAATTAATGTTGAACCAATCACATCAACAACTTTGATAAAAGTACCAGTTGATATGAGCACACCCTTATTTTTCCCTTTAGCGGCTAGAGTTCTCAAAGTACCATCCACTACAACCTGTACCTTCCCTGCTTCATTCGGTCGGATACGAGAATAAACTTCTCCCCTCTCTCCAATTGCATCTTTGATTTGCATGGTCCCATCTACTTGCAATCTTGAAATTCCCTGCATCATTTTACTGACCGCATACATTGATATTCCAGCAGCAAGACCGCCTGCAATTACAGCGTAAACTTCTGTTTCAGTTGATTTGATAGTATACATCCCAACGAACCCAAACATCATTATTGCAGCAGCCAAACCTTGTAAGCTAAATATTTCAAATGATAGATCACTATCCATTGTAAAATCAGTATCAAATGCAGTATCAACTACACCCCCTAACACGTCACCAACAAACATTAGAATCATCATTACAATGAAAAACGCCCCACCTAAAATAGCACATGAAAGGAAAATCAATTCTAGGGTTGTAGGGGCGAGTTCTGCAATTGTATCGGATACGCTAAACTGAATCACATTCTTTGGTTGTTAAGCCGATTAATGATTATTATCCCGTATCCCATCATCTGTAATTTGTCTAATTTTGTATTTCTCGTAAAAAATAATTGTTGCTACAGAAGTGCCAGCAATTACGGAAGAAACAAAATATGACAGATTTGCACTCCAACAAATCAAAAAAACCCAAAACGGAATTAGTAAAAATAGAATGCGTTTTAGAAATGGCCATAGCCCAAAAACTAATTCATCAGATGAACTATCAAACATTTACTACCCTCATGGTAGAATTACCGAACCAGTAATTATTGCAATTACCCACATTACAATACCAATCCATGCTCCTTTTCCTTGTTTAGCAATTTGTTCAGGGTGAACTTCTTTATTCATATTTCTCATAGGATTAATCAATAATTCTTTTTGTTCTTGTCTAAAAACAACAATTGCTAGAACAAAACAAGCTGCTGCCCCTGCACCGAATAGTGTTTCAACAGCATTACTCACATCATCCATTAATTTTATTGAAAGCCAAACTTGCGTTAATGACAACAAGAACCACATGAATGAACCACGATCAGCAACTCCCATAGCAACCGTCAGTAATTACCTCATAATTCATCTTTGGCTAGAAAAGCATCTTTATTTTTAACAATACGAAAAGGAATTTACACATCAAGTTCAACTGCCTCCTACTCCCCCCAGAACACATGGTCTCAGAGGATGCCTTTGCTACGGCCT
>CAYTJO010000066.1:0-7516 GCA_964438215.1 uncultured Rhodospirillaceae bacterium | reverse complement strand
AAGTATTTTAGTAGGAGATTATCTTTTCAGTAAATCATTTCAAATTATGACTAGGGATGATGACTCCGCTGTAATGAAAACTATTGCAGATGCCTCACAATTATTAGCAAAAGGAGAAGTAATGCAACTTAGCCTTACAAATAATTTAGATACTACTCAAGAGAAATACTTAAAGGTAGTAGAAGGAAAAACATCTGGCTTATTTTCTGCTGCTTCAATACTGGGAGGAATAATAACATCCCAAAAAGAACAAATTTTGAGTAATTTGAATTTATTTGGAAAATATCTAGGAATAGCGTTTCAAATTTTAGATGATGTTTTAGACTATGATGTATCATCTAATAATTTTGGAAAAAAATTTGGAGACGACTTTAAAGAAGGAAAAATGACTTTACCAGTACTGCTAGCCTACAATCAGTCAAATCTTAAAGAGAAACTTTTTTGGAAAAAAGTTATAGAAGATTTAAATCAAGATAAGGATGATTTCAATAAAGCCTTAAATATAATAGTTAAATATCAAAGCTTAGAAAAAGCTAAAAACTTTGCTAAAACTTATGCTCTACAAGCTAATGAAATCCTCAACAACCTTCCAAAAAATAAATTTAGTCAATCTCTAGCTAATATTTGCAAATTTGTATTTAAAAGAAAAAACTAGGTTAAACTAAAACTCATAACATCATTAATGTTTATTGCTTTTATTAAAACATAATAATATTTATTTTTTTGTAATTTTAGATTTTCCAAAGAAGCTTTTGTAATATTTACCTTCAACAAGGTTTTATTAAATTTAAAATGCAGCGTAACTAAAATATTTCCAATTTTAATATCACTTAATTGTAACTTTAAAAAATTTAACGCACTAATACCCTTAGGCAAAAATTTACAAACTATCAAATCATTTGATTTAATTCTTATAAAAATATTTTCTCCTATTTTAAAATTTTTAGTAACTACGAAAAGATTATATTTTTGTACTTTTATTTTTGTAATATTATTTTTACGTTCAACTTTAGTTACTTTACCTTGTAAAAAGTTATCTGTGTGATTTTCATCATATTCTTAATTGAAATAACTTAAAGCATCTATCTTTTATCCTTGAAAAATTAACTTTCCCTCACTGATAAAATTAATTTTATGTCCTATTAAAAAAGTTTCTATCGAAGAGTGAGAAACATAAATTATAGGAATACTAAAATTTTCATAAACTTTTAAAATATAATTTAGTAATTCATTTTTTTTTTCCTGATCTAAAGACGCTAAAGGTTCGTCCATTATAATCAATTTTGGCTGAGACAAAAGTGCCCTCCCTATAGCAACTCTTTGCTTTTCTCCACCTGATAAATTATATGTATAACGATCCACTAGTCCATCCAGATTTAATAAATCAATAATATCATTTCTTTTAAAGTTTTTTTCCTTTCCTTTATAAAACTTTTCTCCATAAATTAAGTTTTTAATAACAGTTATATGAGGAAATAGTCTTGAGTCCTGAAATACATATCCAATATTTCTTTTATGAATAGGACAAAAGTAATTTTCTTCAGTATTGTTTAAAATTACATTATTTATTTTGATTTTTGCATATTCTGGCTTTATAAGCCCCGCAATGCAATTGATAATGGTAGTTTTACCTGACCCCGATGGCCCAAACAAGCAATTAATACCTTTAATTAATTGTAACTTTACTTTTAGATGGAAGTCTCCTAATTTACTATCAATATTTATAATATTATTCATTTTCTTTATTAGTTTTTAATATTCTTTCTATTATTATTTCTGAGAATAAAATTGCTAAAATAGAGACTATGATTGAAATTATTGTTAGCCTCATAGCCATAATTTCACCATTTGGTATTTGAAGAAAGGTATATATAGCTGCTGATATTGTTTGGGTTTCACCAGGAATGTTAGAAACAAATGTAATTGTTGCTCCGAACTCTCCTAAAGACCTAGCAAAACTCAGAGTAGTTCCTACTATTATTCCAGGTATTGAAATGGGTAGCGTTATAGTAAAAAAAACTTTTAGTGGAGAAGCTCCTAAGGTTTTAGCTGCATTTTCAATTTTAATATCAATCATTTCAATTGCTAATTTTATTGACCTTACCATTAATGGGAAACCCATGATAGCACAGGCTAATGCTGCCCCTGTCCATTTAAATGCGAATGTAAAATTAAAATAATCTAATAGGAATTTACCAATAAAACCATTTTTCCCAAATAAAATTAATAATAGATAACCTGTAACAACGGGAGGTAAAATTAACGGCAAATTAATAAAACTAACTATAAGTTTTTTGAACAGAAAATTCTTTCTTGCCAATATAAAACCAACCCATATCCCAAAAGGCAAACTTGACAGAGAAGCTATAGTAGCAATCTTAAAAGAAATATAAATAACAGTAATTTCTTCTTCTGAAAAACTAATCATTTTTTGTTATAAATCCCCATTTTTCAAAAATTTCAGCTGTTTTTTTTCCTTTTAAAAAATAATATAAATGCATTGTTCCTTTTCCTTCATTAAGAACAGTTATGGGATATTGTACCTTACTATAAAGAGAAGGATCTAAGTTATAAATAACTTTTACTTTTTTATCTGCTACCGCATCTGATTTATATACAACCCCATATTCTAGATCTCTTCTAGATACAAAACTTAGAGCAGCTCTAACATTAGGACTGTTGGCCACATTGAATTTTATAGATTCCCATATTCCTATATTTTGAAAAAACTCCTTAGCATAGATTCCTGCAGGAACTGCGTCTACCATTGCTAGTGATATTCTAGTTTTTGTATTAAGAAATGTATATTTGATATTATTAAAATATTCTTTTTTTTTAATATGAAAATTTTCGTTACTTGTTATAGCAACTAAGGAATTGCTTAAAAGAGTGTATCTATACTTATTTAATACTAAGTCTCTATCTCCTAGATGTTTCATCCATTCAATATTAGCAGAGATAAAAAGATCTGGCTCAGCACCATTTTTTATCTGTTGAGCTAACTGTGCAGTACCAAGATAAACATCCTTAATATTTTTTTTATTTTCAATTTGATATAATTCTAGTATTTCCGTGAGGCTATCTTTAAGACTAGAAGGAGCAAAAATCATAATACTATTTTCATTCTGATTACTGAAAGTTTTATATGATATAAATGACACTAAAATTAGTAAAACCAAGCAAGTCTTTTTATAAGTATGATTCATAATCAAATATTTTTTAATTTTGAAAATTCTTGATTTCCTTCATTTATATATAACAATTCTGCTATGCTAATATCAAACCAACAACCTAACGTTGTTAATTGTCCTTTGTAAACTTTAGTTGCAATAAATAGATGTCTTTTTATATTTTTAACTGATTCGATTAAGGTTTTTTTTGCTAGGTGTTTAAAAGTTGACTCCAGACCTTTTATCTTATTATGAAAATATGGTTTTAAAGTTTGCAACCAATTATTTTTATAAACAAGCTTAGTTTTTCTATTTTTTCTTACTAAATGACCATCAGAATAGGATTTTAAACTTACACAATTGCAATGGACTAAAATAATTATTTTTGGAACATTAAGGCCCTCTGTTAAATATTCCCGAGCTTTGGAATTAGCACAAATAGTATCTTCTTTATTTTCCAGAAGAGATAAGCTTGCTATATTTCTATAAACAAATAATTCTTCTTGTAGACTATTAAAAATTTTTTCTGCATTTGTTTTGCTGTCACAGCAGTTAACAACTGTTGTTTTTGGTAATTGTTTTTTTTTTGCTATCACTTTAAAAATTTTAAAATTATTATTCTTAAGAGGTTCAAAATATTTTCTGTAATCTTTAATCAAAAATTGAATAGATTTTTTTATTATTATATTATAACTTTTTTTCATCACGTTAGCTTTTTTATTTTGAATCTAAATTGAAACTTTTTCTCATATCATACGCAATTATAATATTAACTATATTTGTTATTGTCATTATTAAATATGTAGGAGTATAAATTTGAGTAATAAGTTATTTTATAACAATGTTGACAATTTTAAGTTTTTCTTTAAAAAAGTGAGATACTAAATTTTAAGGTAATATAATTAATATGTTAATTGATAAGAATGAAATTATAAAAAATAAGCAAGATCAACTCTGTGAAACTATGCAATGGAAGACAAGTAGATGGAAAAATATTCATAGAGACTACTCAGCAGAAGACGTTAAAAAAATTAGCGGGTCAGTGAAAATTGAATACACCTTAGCTGATAAAGGTGCAAAAAAACTATGGAACTTGCTCACCTCAGAACCATATATTAATACTCTAGGAACTTACACTGGTAATATGGCTGTTCAGCAAGCAAAAGCTGGACTAAAAGCAATCTATGTATCTGGATGGCAAGTAGCTGCAGATGCAAATTTGTCAGGAAATATGTATCCAGATCAAAGTTTATATCCAGTTGATAGTGTTCCAAAGGTAGTAGATAAGATTAATAGAGCCTTTCATAGGGCAGATCTAATTCAGCACATGGAAAAATCAGAAAATATTGATACTGAGAATATTGATTATTTTCTTCCCATTATTGCTGATGCTGAGGCTGGTTTTGGTGGCCCTTTAAATGTATTTGAGCTGATGAAGAATATGATAGAAGCTGGCGCAGCTGGAGTACACTTTGAAGATCAACTTTCCTCAGAAAAAAAATGTGGGCACTTGGGAGGAAAAGTTTTAGTTCCTACTTCTACCTTTGAAAGAACATTAAATTCAGCTCGTTTGGCTAGTGATGTGTTAAATGTCCCAACAATTATTATGGCAAGAACTGACGCTAATGCCGCAAAACTTTTAACTAGTGATGTAGATGAAAGAGACAAGCCATTTTTAACTGGAGAAAGAACTGAAGAAGGTTTTTATAGAATTACTGGAGGACTTGATTGTGCAATATCTAGAGGAAAAGCTTACAGTAAATATGCAGATTTAATTTGGTGTGAAACTGATAAACCAGATATTGAAGAGGCCAAAAAGTTTTCAGAAGCTACCAAAAAAGATTTCCCTGACAAGCTATTAGCTTATAACTGTTCTCCTTCATTTAATTGGAAAAAACATTTAGATGATGCACAAATCAACAAGTTTCAAAAAGAACTTGGTGCTATGGATTATAAGTTTCAATTTATTACCCTAGCAGGATTTCATAACCTCAATCTATCAACTTTTAATTTAGCTAAAGCATATTCAGAGACTGGAATGAGTGCTTATGCAACCTTGCAAGAAGAAGAGTTTTCTAAAGAAAATGAAGGTTATACTGCAACAAAACATCAGAGAGAAGTAGGTGTCAGTTATTTTGATAAGGTCTCTGAAGTTTTATCCTCGGGAAAAAGCTCTACTACGGCTATGAAAGATTCTACAGAAACGGAACAATTTGATGAATGATGATAACACAGACAATAATTCACAAAGAGTAAGAGGTGGTATATTTGCGCAGGCCGATATAAACCTATTAAAAAAAACTTTAGATTTTTATATTAAAAATAATGAAAACCTTGATTCTAAAGAACAATCTAAAATAAGTCTCTTATTTCATAGACTAGGAAGAATGAGTTCAAAATAAAATATTGTTTAATACTTTATTAGCGCTCCAGTAGAGATTCGAACTCTATCCACAGGTTTCGAAGACCTATATGCTATCCATTACACCACTAGAGCTAATATATAATATCAATTTATTTAGTTTTATTACAAACCATTATTTTGATTTATGATTTATGTATTTTTAAGCTTTCTTGTGTTAATATTAGCTAAAAACATTTTGACATAATGAACGTATTTAATTTTAATGCTGTACCTAATATCACATGTGGTTCAGGAAAGCTATCTGAATTAGCAACTATATGTAAAAAAAATCAAATTTTTAAACCGATTTTGATTACAGACTCAGGAATAGTAGATCAAGGATACGTTAAATCAGTAGAGTTAATTTGTAAAAAGAATAATATTAAACTAAGTATTTTTGATAATGTAATACCAGATCCTCCGGAAAAAAATATTTTCGATGCAGTGGATATTTTCAAAAAAAATAGTTGTGATGCCGTAGTAGGGCTCGGTGGAGGAAGTTCTATGGATGTAGCTAAAGCAGTGTCATATTTTGCTATTAATAAAAGAGATATTAAAGATTGTTACGGAGTGGGAAAACTTTCACATAAAAGAATGCCACTAATTCAGGTTCCTACAACAGCAGGAACAGGTTCTGAAGTTACCAACATTGCTATTTTTACCTTAGAAAGCAAACAAAAAATGGGAATTGTTGACCCATTAATTTATGCAGATTTTGTAATATTAGATGCTAATTTAACTCTTAATTTACCTAGTACAATTACTGCCTATTCTGGAATAGATGCGATGGTTCATGCAATTGAGGCTTACACGACAAAATTGAAAAAAAACCCCATATCAGACTCTTTAGCAAAGGAAGCCTTGTATTTACTAGGAAAAAATATAAAAATAGTAAATGAAGATCCTAAAAACATTAAAGCAAGAGAAAATATGCTACTAGGTTCGACTTTAGCAGGAATGGCTTTTACCAATGCGCCATGCGCTGGTGTCCATGCTTTAGCATATCCATTAGGAGCATTATTTAAAGTTCCCCACGGTCTTTCAAATTCATTAGTTTTACCCGAAGTGATTAAATTTAACTTATTATCTGCAAAATCTTTATATATGGAAATAGCGGATTTATGTATTCCTGAATTAAAAAATAAAGAAATTGATATAAATGACTTTTTAAATGGAATACAAAATTTAATAGATGAACTTCAAATACCTAAAAAGCTAAAAGAGGTTGGAGTTAGTCATAATGATATTCCTAAATTGGCAGAGGATGCAATGAAACAAGAAAGATTGCTAGTAAATAACCCAACAAAAATAGAATATGATGATGCAATAAAGATATATAAAGCAGCGCTTTAAATTTTAATAATTAACAGAATTTTTTGATTAAAGTTGGTAAAAAAGGATAGATATGAAAGAAGTCATATTATATATAATAAATCCAGTAACAATAGTTTCTATAATTTTTTTATGTGGATTAATCTCATCTAAATTGAAAAATAAAGTTAACTTATTTTATTATGGTTTATTATTTTTTATTATTTCTAGTACTCCTATTTCTTCAATTATATTAAGTTACCCATTAGTTAATGCCGTAAAAACTATTAATGATAGAGATAATATTAAATCTACTATTGTATTAACAGCAGGAATAGAAAAAAACGTTATTGGTGAATGGGGTCCAAGCAGTAACTCCATAAATAGGACTTTAATAGGAAAAAGTTATTCAGAAAAACTTTCCATACCCTTGATTATATCTGGAGGACTAACCAAGCCAGAAGCTTTACCTGAAGCTATTATTGTCAAAAATTATTTTAATCTTAATGATAGCATCATAGAGCAAAATAGTAGAAATACGCATGAAAGTGCTAAAAATTTATCTAATTACTGTAAAAAAAGTAATGGACCTTTTTTGCTAATAACAGGCAAATATCATAGGTTAAGAAGT
>CAYTJO010000065.1:0-7560 GCA_964438215.1 uncultured Rhodospirillaceae bacterium | reverse complement strand
AAACAGATTCTATGTCTTCTAATTTATTGGCTGCAAATGCTTCTTTCCAAGAATACAGCTCCTCTATGTCAATATCTAGACTTTTTGCTATTTCACTATTGCTAGGCTCTCTATTGTAATAATTTCTTAATTTTTCTATTGTTTTTTCATACTTTTGTTTATTAGTTATGGTAGTTCTACAAAGATTAGAGTTTTTTCTTAAATAATCTACTATTTCTCCTTTAATACGAATTTTAGCATAACTAGAAAATTTAGCTCCAGGCCTTTCAGTAAAGTTTTTTGCAGCAGTAATAAGACCTAGCATGCCTATTTGCATCAAATCGTCTATTTCAACTATATTTTTTACTCTACCATGATAATGCCAAGCTATTTTTTTTACTAATAAAGTATTTTGTATTATAAAATTTTATTCCATCAAAGCTGTTGATGGGAGCTTGATTAATATTTTTTCTCATTTTTTCAAATAAAAAATAAAATTCCTTGTTATTTTTATCTAAAATTATTGGCTTTTTTTGTATTACTGATCTTTTAATTTTATTATTTTGTGGAACACTACCTACATATGTAATATTAACATCATAAAATCTTCTCATTATTTGATTAAACCTTGAAAAAATTTCTTTGCCATGAGTTTCATTCTTTACCATATTTACTGCTAAACAAAATTCTTTTAATCCTAGCTCCAAATAACAAACTTTTATTAATGTAAAAGCATCTGTAAAACTAGTAGGTTCATTTACTAATACTATCAGAATTTTATCTGATGCAGATAACAGACTCAAAGATGAGTCTTCTGCTCCTGCACTAACATCAACTATTAAGTTATCAACTTTAGAAGAAAGTTGGTCGAAGGTTCTAATAAAATTAAGTTTCTTATTTTTATCTATATTTAATAGTTCTGTTAACCCTGAACCACCTGATAAAAACTTAAGTTTCTCTGGACCATTAGTTACGACTTTTTCTATAGAACAACTTCCATCAAAAAAATCTTTTATAGTTAACTCAGGGTTAATACCCAATAGTATATGAGCATTTGCCATTCCCATATCAGCGTCTAGTAGAAGGCAGTTAGAAACTTTTGCTTGCATAATTGCAAGATTAATAGCTAAAGTAGTTTTTCCTACTCCTCCTTTACCGCTTGCGATAGAAAGTGATGTTGGCATATTAACTTCCTTAAAAATTTTCCTTCATAAACTTTGCTAATATGTTTGAATCTGTAAATAGAAGAGAATCTACAATAGATTTGGTTCCACTTACTAATCCTACTTTTCCCTTTTTTATGGCTAGATGAGACAGAGTAGCTGCAGATATATTACATTCATCAGATTTTGTTAAAGCAATTATAGGTCTTTGAGCTTTAACTTTATTTAAAGTGGCATTTATCATTTCAGGAGATGAACCACTTTGCAAGCACAATATTGAACAAATATTTTTATCTCCAAGCCTATTTTCTAAATCCTCTATAACTTTATTTCCTGTATCAATATTTCCAGCCAAATCTACTACTATTCTAGCGTTATCATTTAATATCATGGTATCAGACAAATCACCATTTTGTAACCTATTAGTTATTGGAATATTTAATAACCTTGCAAAAGATTTTAAATCTTCTGTTGCAGTGTTGCTGTTTCTACATAACTCTGCTAATACTATATTATTTTTACCACATTTATCTACAATAGAAGATGCAACTTTCGCAGCTATTGTGGTTTTTCCTGATCCTGAGGGACCTGATACCATTATCAACTTAGAGTTAAATATTCTTTCTGGGTATGGTGCTTCTATTGCTTCAGAAAGTTTTCTATAAAATTTAAATTTTGATACTTCAAAGCTGTCTTCATTATCAAGATTTTCATAATATTTATCTAAAATAGTACTAGAAAAACCAATCTGTTTAAGCTTTAGAAAATTTGAAAAAATAACATTTTTAGAAAGGTTTTTGTAGTCTGTTAGGTAAATATTTTCTAATTTTTTATCTATTTTTTCTAAAAGGGATGTCGTCTCCGCTTTAATAATTTTTTTTAATATTCCAGTATTAAAATTATTAGAATTGCTATTGAGTGGTTCTACTTTTTTTAAATTATCTCCATTTATTTTTAATTTTCCAGATTTAAGTTTATAAATATTAGAGAACTTTTCTTTGTTGTATCTTTTCTTAACCGCAGATTTATATTTTGGTGAATTTGATGCAGTTATTTCTATCATACCATTTTTTTTCTTTGTAGATAAAATCACGCAATCTTCTCCTAAATCTGCTATTACTTTTTCCATAGCTGTAGAAGTATCTTTAGCTTTAAAAGTTGAAGTATTTTTTAACATTATTATTTCTCCTCATTTTTTTTCTCATTTTCGTTATTATTTTCAATTGTTGCTATGACTTGCACTTTTCTATTTTCAGGTAGTTCAGTGAAAGATAAAACATTAAGGTCTTCAATATTATTTCTTATTAAATTAGATAAGTCCCTTCTTATTACTGGAGATGTAAGGAATATTGGACTATTACCTTCAGAACTTGCTTTTTCATAAGATTTTGCAATTGCTCTTATCATTTTTTGAGTAAACTTAGGGTCCAACATTAATCCATTACTATTTTGATCTTTTAACGCATTAATTATTATTTGCTCCATTTCAGGAGACAGTGTTATAACTGACAGTGGTTTGTTAAGAGGACATATTTTTTGAATCAGAAGTCCTATTAATGCAGGTCTTAACGTTTCTGCAATATCACTTACACTTAGATTAGAAATATTAATATTAGATAATAATTCTAGCACTCTTTTTAAATCCTTAATGGGTACAGATTCAGTTAAAAGAATTTTTAGAACTCCAGTTAGCTGATTTAATGGAATAATCTTTGGTATTACTGTATCGACCAGTTTAGGAGAAGTTTTTTGAAGATTATCTAATAATTCTTGTACTTCATCTTGCCCAATTAGGTCTCCTGCATGTTTTGCTAATATTTGGTTAAGATGAGTTGCAACTACTGCTTCTGGAGTAACTATCATATATCCAGCATTTTCTGCTTTATCTCTGTGGAATTTATCTATCCAAGTAGCATCCATATTAAATGATGGATCTTTAACATCAATACCTGATAACTTAACATCACTATCATCTCCTGGTATTGCCAACAATTTATCAGGAAAAATTTGGTTTTGGCCTATAATAGTTTGTCCAATTTTTATAGTATATTCATTTGCTCCTAAACTTAGATCATCAGTTATTCGCACAGATGGAAGTATGAACCCTAACTCTTTTGAAACCTGTCTTCTTACACCTGTAACTCTTGAAACTAGAGGGCCAGTATTATC
This sequence comes from uncultured Rhodospirillaceae bacterium, assembly GCA_964438215.1. Taxonomy (GTDB): domain Bacteria; phylum Pseudomonadota; class Alphaproteobacteria; order TMED109; family TMED109; genus JAYYAX01. The sequence goes on along the minus strand of CAYTJO010000065.1, from coordinate 4,249 downwards.
CTGATCAACTAATTTGATTAAACCATAACCAAGCTGAATAGATACTGCAGAATTATCTGTCACTTCCTGTAGTTCAATTTTATCTTGTTCTTCATCAACTTTTTCAGTATCTAGTAGTTCTTCTTTGATATCAGACTGCCTCTTAGATTTTTTATAAAAATAATACCCTGCAGCAGCGGCTAGAGATCCAAAAAACACAAATAATAAATTAGGCATTCCGGGTATAAATCCAATAAGTAAGAGGACACCTGCAGCAGGAAACCAGGCTCTAGTTATTCCTACTTCATTAGAAATCTGGCCTGAGAGATCGGTACTTGAAGATATTCTTGTAACTATCACAGCAGTTGCCATGGCAAGAAGTAAAGAGGGTATTTGAGCAACCAATCCATCACCAACAGATAAAACTACATAATTTTGTGATGCGTCTTTAAAGCTCATATCATGTTGAGTAGTTCCAATTATTAGACCTCCAACAACATTTATAATTAAAATTAAAATTGCAGCTATTGCATCACCTTTTACAAATTTTGATGCACCGTCCATAGCTCCATAAAAATCAGCTTCTTTTTCAATATTTTCTCTTTTTTGTTTTGCTTCTTCATTACTTATTACTCCTGCACCTAAATCAGCATCAATTGCCATTTGTTTTCCTGGCATTGCATCAAGAGTAAATCTAGCTGATACTTCAGAAACTCTTCCAGCTCCCTTAGTTATAACTACTAAATTTATAATAATCAAAATAGCAAATACAAATATTCCAACCACATAGTCATTAGCTATTACGAAATTACCAAATGCCTCAATAACATTACCAGCAGCATCAGTTCCAGTATGTCCCTTGCTGAGCACTATTCTTGTTGATGCAACATTTAATCCCAATCTAAGAACAGTAGCAAACAGTAAAACAGTAGGAAAACTTGAAAAATCTAAAGGTTTAAAGGTTTGAAGTGCAACCATTAAAATAATTAATGAAACTAAAATATTTGTTGTAAAAAAAACATCTAATAATTCAGGAGGTAAAGGTATAATCATCATAGTCATTAAAACTAAGATACCAAGAGGTAAACTAATGGTTGATAATATTTTTCCAACTGTCAGTTTTGATTTTTTTTCTGCTAATTCCAATGTTTTTTTCCTTTAAATTCAAAAAATTGACACTTTAAAGTTTTAAAATGACAATAAAATTGGTTTTCTGCTCTAAAAATATACATATTTCAATGAGAAGCAAAACTAATGCCAACATTTGATTTAATGTATAAACAAGGTAAAATTAAGCATATTTTGATCTGGCATATTAAATGCAAGTGCTAGTAAAAATATGGAGATAAAAATGATAAAAATTTTTTCATTACTAATTTTTTCTGTTTTATTATTACAGGGTTGTTCTAATAAATACACTGGTTTGGGTTTCCCATACTCAATTACAAGCAATCAAGAAAAAATAGATAACATTAACCTGCCTGAAGAGGGACAAGATGTAATAAAAGCTACGGAAGAAATATTAAGTGCTTCTGTTGATAAAATACCTACTATAACTGCAGTTGGATATGCAGTAGTTTCAACACAACCTGGAAAAAATATTGCTCAAAAAAGATTAATGGCTATAAGAGCTGCAAGGATGGCAGCTATGAGAGAATAAGCTGAGCAAATACACGGATTAAAAGTAGACTCTAGTACTACTGTTATAGATTTAGTAACTCAGAATGATACTTTTAGAGCAATGGTTCAAGGCACCATAAGAGGAGCTAGAACTGTTAGAATTAATCCTACAGGTGATGACACTTACGAAACAGTTTTGGAAGTAGATAGAGAAGTAATGTTACTCTTACTAAGAGAAGCTAGAACTATTAAGGCATAAGAAAAGGAAAATTAATAAAATGAAAAAACTAATAATTTTTTTTATATTGCTTTTAACTTACTCTGTAAATGTTAAAGCACAAATATCAAATATTAAAAGTTTTTTGGAGAAAACACCGGTATTAAGACCTTTTCATGTTATTAAGGATACTGCAGAAAAAATATCGTCTTCAGGTTTAAATAAACTATTCTTTGGATTAGTAGCAGGTTGATTAGTCTATGAAGCTATTAAAAGCAATGAGATTGATATTAAAAACAGGAAAAGGACCACAAAATAAAAATAAAATAAGTAAAATTAGTGCAAAAGGGCAAGTACACATTAACAATATTGATGAAAATGAAGCAAAAAGAAGAGCTTTAGAAGACGCTTTATATTATGCAGCAATAAAAGGAGGTGCTAAAGTAGACGGGTTTAGCTCTGTTAATAGTGATACTTCTATAGAAGAACATTTTACAGTAAGACCAAAAAGTAAAATTTTAGATTATAGAATCTTAAAATCTTACATAGAAGAAGAGCTTTACATTGTAGAAATTGAAGCAATTGTAGGTAATATTTCAATGGACTCTGATGTATGCAATAATAATAAGCCTATAATCATTAAAGAATATAAAGGCTCTCATTCTGTTAATACTAACATACCGCCTTCTTTTGATAGCTATAGTAAAAGTATTATTGATTTGATAAGTAATAACTTAAATTCCATTGATAATATTTCTTATTATGATAATAAAAAAAATTATTATAATTTTAATAAAACAAAATTTGATCTTTCATATGATTATAAAACATTAGTAAATGGCACACAAAATATTAGTTATGGTGATTTTATTTATATTCCTAATATTAAGCTCAGTAAGAGTAAAGTTTATCCTAAAACTTATTTAATTAGGAACAACAAGGATCCTAAGATAGAGAATCCTAATTATTTTTTTGATACAGAAGTTTTAAAAGTAACAGTTTCCATTGATATATATAATGGGGTGTCAAACGAGTTAATAAGTAATATTAACGAGAAATATTTGATTCCTATTAATATAGATAGTAATTTCGAATACATAGAGATTTTTACTAAAAATGATCAAGAATACGTATATTCTGAAATATTTAATATAGCATTAGATTTATCTAATATTATTAGAAAAACTGTTGTTTGTCAGCCTCTAACAGCAAACATTAATTATATAAATAATAAGTTAATAGTACCTTTAGGAACAAAAAATGGCATAAGAAAAAATCAATTAGCAGTTTTAGAAAATGCAACTCATGACTCAAATTGGACAATTCTATCTGTAAATACCCTCACCGCAAATAGTGCAACATTGTTACCACTAAATTCTAATGTTAAAATAAATCAATTATCAGGAAAAAAAACAAGGTTTTTGGAGTAAAATATGAGGTTTAATAAATTTATATTTCTTTTTGTATTAAAATTCTTTTTAATGAGTTTTGCAGTTAAGTCACAACCATTAGTAATTCTAGAATATTCAAATAATAATAATTATCTTGATATTGAAGTTAATGATCATCATAATGAAAGTTTTTCTACGTACCATAAAGTAAAAAAAAATGAAACATTATCTAAAATTATTCAAAAATATTATGGTAATAAAGGACTTAACCTAACTTTTGTGCAAGCAGCTATTTTATATAAAAATAAAAATGCTTTTGTAAGATCAAACCCTAACTTTATGTTTGCTAAAAAAAATCTATATCTACCATCTATTAGTGAAATAAAAGAGCTGGTTTACAAAAAGAAAAGTGTATCTAACTTGATAAAAGATACTCAAAAAAATAAATTAATTTACTTTTTTGGAAATTAGATGAAAAAATTCTTTTTAATATTCCTATTTTCTATTTTTAAGATTTCAAATGTTATGGCTGTTCTTGACCATGATCAAATCATTATAAAAGCTGGTCAATTTTTGAATAGTAAAAATCAAAATTTAGTTCTAAAGATTAACAATAAAATTAAGATTCCTAGTTGCTATGGAGAGATAGAAATAAAAAATAAATACGATAACTTTAAAACTTTAGAAATTATATGTTTAGGGGAATTACCATGGAAATATAATCTAAGAACTAACATTTCTAAAAATTTTGATAAAAAAAAGAAAAAAAATAAAATAAAAAAGAAAAGAATAGGCGTGTTTGTTAGCATGAAAAGATTAAAAAGAGGACATATTCTTAATTCAGAAGACTTAAAATTAAAATATTTTTCCCAAATTGGAAGTAATAATACATATACTAGTATAGAAAGTTTAGTTGGAAGAAAGTTAAAAGTTCCTTTGAAAGAAGAACAGATTATACGAGAAAGACATATAGTAAAGAACTGGTTAATAAAAGAGGGGCAAAAAGTTAAAATAGAGCATTAAAGAGGTAATATGCTTATAC
>CAYTJO010000064.1:0-7571 GCA_964438215.1 uncultured Rhodospirillaceae bacterium | reverse complement strand
TGTATAGGAGGTGGCTCTAATTCTCTTGGTTTGTTTCACGAATTTCTTGATGAAAAGAAGGTACAACTTTATGGCGTTGAAGCTGGAGGAAAGGGTTTAAAAACAGGAAAGCACGCATCTTCTCTTCTCGCTGGTAAACCAGGAGTACTTCACGGAAATAAAACTTATATTTTACAAGATAAATTTGGACAAATAAAGGAGGCACATTCCATATCTGCTGGTTTAGATTATCCAGGAATCGGTCCTGAACACAGTTGGCTGAAAGACGTAGGAAGGGTAAAATATTTCTGTGTTAAGGATAATCAAGCGATAGAAGCATTGAAAATTTGTAGTAAGTTAGAAGGAATTATTCCTGCTTTAGAGCCATCTCATGCTTTATATTTTGTTACAAAATTTGCACCTAAACAAAAAAAAAGCCATGTAATTGTTATGAATTTGTGTGGAAGAGGAGACAAAGATTTAGATGCTATTGCTAATTTGCTTGATATTTGAATGAATCTTAAAAATAAAAACTGTAGGATAGAAAAAACTTTTAGAGATTTAAAAGATGCCAATAAAGCTGCTTTAATTACTTTTGTAACAGCAGGAGATCCTGATTTTAATATCTCTAAGAAGATATTATTTGAACTGCCAAACGCTGGAGCAGATTTAATAGAAATAGGTGTTCCATTTAGTGATCCCATGGCAGATGGTCCAATCATACAGAAGAGTTATAAACGAGCATTGAACAATGGAGTTACTTTAGACAAGGTTTTAAGTTTAGTTCACATGTTTAGAAAAAAAAATAATCATACTCCAATTATACTAATGGGCTATTATAATCCTTTTTATCAAAAGGGTCTTAAAGTATTTTTTAAGCAGGCGGAAAAGGCTGGGGTTGATGGGATTTTAATAGTAGATCTTCCGCCAGAAAATGATAATGAAATTCAAAAATACCTAAAAGATTCTGATATTAAGTTTATAAGGCTTGCTACTCCAACAACAGATAACAGAAGACTAAATAAGATACTAAAAATATCCTCAGGTTTTCTATATTATGTTTCTATTACAGGAATAACTGGAACTAATTTAGGAAACTTGGGTAATGTAAAAAGTATTTATAAAAAATTTAAATCATTTTCTAAAATTCCAATAGTAGTAGGCTTTGGAATAAACACTGCTGATAAAGCAAAAAATGTTTCTAAATATGCTGACGGAGTAGTGGTAGGAAGTTCCATAGTAAATGAGGTAGATAAAACAATTGACAGAAAATCTCATATAAACAAAAATGTTATAAAACTAGTGAAGAGGTTTTCTAAAGCTATAAAGATGGCAAGGAAGAGTTGAAATGAACTGGCTAACTAATTTTGTAAAACCTAAACTAATAGCTATCAAGTCAAAACTAATTAAAAAAGACAACTTATGGACTAAGTGCGGATCCTGCCAACAAATGATATTTACTAAAGAATTAAAAGAAAATTTATTTGTGTGTGACAATTGTAATTTTCATTTAAACATGCCGGTTAAAGATAGATTAGAAAATATTTATGATGACAAAAATTATGAAGAAGTAATTGTTGAAAAAGTTATTGATGATCCTTTAAAGTTTAAAGATAAAATTAGATACTCAGAAAGGCTTAATAAGGTTCGAAAAGAATTAAATCTTAATGATTCTATAAAAGTAGTAAAAGGTAAAATAAATGGATTTAAATTGATTACTGCTGCAATGGATTTTAGGTTTATGGGTGGATCTATGGGAATGCAGGTTGGAGAAGGGATAGTGAAAGCTGCAGAAGAAGCAGAAAAAAATAAATGCTCTTTACTTATTATAGCATCCTCGGGTGGAGCAAGAATGCAAGAAGGTATTTTAGCTCTAATGCAAATGCCCAGAACTATTGCTGCTGTAGAAAATTTTAAAGAATTAAATTTACCTTACATAGTTCTTTTTACGAATCCCGTCACTGGGGGTGTATCAGCTTCATTTACAATGGTAGGAGATGTTTTAATAGCTGAGCCTGGAGCTTTAATAGGTTTCGCAGGTCCAAGGGTTATTAAAAAAACTGTTAATCAAGATTTACCTGAAGGCTTTCAAAAAAGTGAGTTTTTATTAGAACATGGAATGATAGACCTAATAATAGAGAGAAAAAACTTTAAAAAAAAACTAATCTTATTATTGAAACATTTAATAAAGAAGAACTAATTAGTGAGTATTTATAAGTTTATTAATCATTCTAATCAAAAAATTAATGCTTTATTAAAAAATATAGTTCAATTGCATCCTGAAGAAATCAACTTATCCTTGGATAGAATTAAAAATTTATTAAAAAAGCTTCATAACCCAGAGAATAAATTGCCTTATGCTGTCCATATTGCTGGTACTAATGGTAAAGGTTCTGTTGCTACATCACTTTATCAGTTACAAAAACTATCTGGAAAAAAAGTACATGTATATAGATCTCCACATTTAATTACTATTAATGAGAGAATAGTAATTGCAAATAACATGATTAGCGATAAGCACCTATTTGATGCGTTAAATCATGTCTATAAAGTTAATAATTTTAATACAATAACTTTTTTTGAGTTTTTTACCGCAACAGCATTTTATATTTTTTCCAATTTTAAGGCTGATTTATTGATTTGCGAAGTTGGTTTGGGAGGAACATACGATGCAACTAATATTTTGAATAGTAAAAAAAAGGCATGTATAATTACTTCAATAGGACTAGATCATAAAGAATATCTAGGAAATAAAATACAAAAAATAGCTAAAGAAAAATCAGGGATATTAAAAAAAAATAATTTATTAATTTGCTCATATCAAACTAAAAATGCTTTAAACGTTATCAAAGAAGTTTCACTAATGAACAAATGTGAAACTTTTGTTTATGGTGAAGATTGGTATATAAAAAACAAATATTTATATATTAAAAAAGAAAATAAGATTAATTTATCAAATCTATCACTTGAAGGAAATCATCAGTATAAAAACATTGGATGTGTAATTTTAGCTTGCAATAAATTAAAAGAATTAAAAATAGAAAATAAAAAAATATATTACTTTATAGGAAAAATTAAATGGGAAGGAAGACTTCATAAACTTAATGGGAATATTAAAAAAAAATATCCTAATACAGAATTTTGGATTGATTGTGCTCATAATCCTCTAGGATTTCAAGTTTTAAAGAAATGGATATTTGAGAAAAAAATTTCAAATATAATAATTATTCTAAGTGTAGGAGTTAAGAAAGATTATAAAGGAATTCTAAAGGAAATAAAAAAAATAGAACCTAAACTTTTAATGCTTATTAAAAAAACAAATTTTAGTAGCAGATCTGCAGAAGAATTATATGTTGAAGCTAATCGTCTAAATATAAAATGTAAAATATTTAATACTATTTCAGAAACGCTAAATTTTTCTTCATTACTAAAAACTGATACTCACTTTAAAAATACTTGCTTAATTGCAGGCTCAATTAGTTTAGTAGGTGAAGTCTTAAATAAAGATAACAAAATAATTTAAATATGGTTTTCTATCCATATTTTCAAATCAGATTTTTGTAGTACTCCAACTTGCGTAGATACTAATTTTCCTTCTTTAAAAAGCAAAAGAGTAGGAATACTCATAATGCCAAATTTAGATGGAGTTTCAGGATTATCATCTATATTTACTTTTGCTATAGTAACATCACTTTCTTGATATTCATTAGATAGTTCCTCCAAGATGGGAGATATTTGTTTGCAAGGTCCGCACCATTCAGCCCAAAAGTCACATAATACAACACTATTATTTTTTAAAACTTTTTCTTCAAAATCTTTATCAGTTAAATTTAAGATAGTCACTCTAACCCTTATATATTTGCAATTGTTTCTCAGTTTTTTCTAAATACTCATTAATTTCTTCAAGAGCTTTTAAAGATATATCATCTTTCTCATTATCACATTTTTCTCTTAAATCATCAATCTTTTTATAAGCATTATATAAAGTTAGCCATTTTTCATTATTATGGCTAAGGAGACGATCACTTAAACTTCTCCTGATAGATTTTACAGCAGTTTTTTCCAAGTATTCTGGGTTTTCTTCATAAATTAACATATTAGCGAAGTATGTTAACCGTTCATCACTAAATTTACTTTTTATAATATTCCTATCTTCCCAAGTAGAAAGATGAAACTCTTTCATTAACTTAGTATCTTTATCAGAGAGAAATTTTTTATAAATAGATTCCTCTGCAAATATATCAGCTTGATTATAATCAGAGATAGTTTCTGAGAATTTTTTTTCATAATAGTTTACAATTCTTTTTTTTAATGACGGATTATCTTGAATAAATTTGTTTTTTTGTATTATTTCTTTATCTGTTAAATTATTTCCTTCTCTTATTGAGCTGACATATTCGTGTGATAGAAATAAAGGACTTTTGTTTAATTTTATATTTTTTATAACTTTAGGAGTTTGTTCAAGGTAACTTTTAAATTCATCTTCATTTAAGTTTAATACTTCACTAGGGTCTTTATTTAGATCAAAACACATTGCCCACTTGTAATAGGGGTGTTCTCCGATATAAGATAGAGTAAATAATTTAATTCTTCCAAAAATACTTTCTATATAACAAAAAGGTTTATTAGAAATATAACTTAATAAATAAGATTTTGTTTTATTAGATATTGTATCTTTCCAAATACTAGGAGATTTTTTTTTAATGATTTTAGCTAATCCTAATGTGGCTATGGTATCTCCCAATGCATCATGCGCTTTAAAGTCAGATATTCCATTTAAAGGTGCAATTTGATCTAATTTTAATATTGGATTTCCTTTTTCACTTATAAGACTTTTAATTCTATCCGGATGTAAATGATTTATAGCTCTAATAGAGTCTAATAAATCAAAACGATAGTTTTTCTCTTTTATTGTTATATAGGGATTTAATAAATTTTTAAAAAATGAATTCCTTAAAAATTCTTCGTCAAATTTAATTGAGTTATAGCCTATAAATATTGCAGGAGACCATTTAGTAAATTTTTTTTGTAAATTAATCATTAATTGGTAATGACTTAAATTTGTACTTAAAAGAGTTCTTATGCTTATTTTATTAACAAGAATTGCTTCTGGGTTCGGAATGCATGAAGAGTTAATTCTACATTTTTCTTCAAATTTTTCTTTTATATTTAGGTTTTCATCAGTTAAAACTGCTGCTATCTGAATAATTTGATCCCAAGCTGAAGATCTGCCAGTAGTTTCTAGATCATAAAATACATAATTCATAAAAAACTTACTTTCCTAAATTTTATAAATTTATTTATCAAATTATAAGCTTTAGGATCACCTACATGAAAAAAAAAACCTGAATGAATAATGCCATATAATCTTCCATTTTTCTCTGCTAAGTCATAAGCTTCTTTTAAAGAAAATGTTTTATTAGAAAAATTGTTAAGAAACTTTTTGTTCATTATTTGCCATCCTGTGAAAATATATTTTGTAGATAAAATACTACTATCTTTAGATAATTTTGATATGTAACTATAACTTGTTTTTCTATAGTCTCCTTTACCTTTATATCCAAGAGTGTTTTTTTTTTTTGATAGTAACAATAATATATCCATTTCTTTTTCATTAAAATTAGAATGTAGATTTAAAATAGGACAAGATATTTCAGAGTAATTTAATAAAGCATCACCATTTATTACTAATAGTTTAGAGTTGTCAAATTGCTTAATTGCATTTTTTAAACCACCTCCCGTTTCTAAACGTTTTTTTTCGAAAGTAACTAAAATTTTAGGAAGTTTAAATTTAAACTTTAGGTCTTTTAAAGATTTCTTCACACTTAAATGCATATAACTAGTGTTTACGACTATTTTGCTTATTCCTGAACTAGCTATTTTTTTTATGTTTATTTCTAGCATACTAACTTTATTAATTTTGATTAATGGCTTAGCTAGAAAACGTGTCATATACCTCATTCTTTTTCCTCTTCCAGCAGCTAAAACCATTGCTTCTAAATTATTTATTTTTTTTTTATTTAAATACATAATTGTCAAACCAACTTGATAATTCTTTAAGAGGAGGAAAGTTTAAATTATTTTTAAGTAACTTCCATGTTCTAGGAATAAACTTCATATAATTATTTTTCCTGTATAAATATTTTAATCTGTAAAAAATTCCTATTATTTTTATTAATCTTTGAGTTCCGAATATAAAATAAGCTTCTTCAAATAATTTTTTGTCTACATTACTGATAGAGACATAATCATTATACAAACTAAGTTGTTCCTTATTTGAGATATTACTTCGTACATCTTGTAATAATGATACTAAATCGTAACAGGGATGCCCAATTAAAGCATCTTGAAAATCTATTAGTCCTACTTTTTTGATATTTTCTTCTTTATTTAGCCAAAATAAATTATCAATATGAAAGTCTCGTAAGACTATTGATTTATTTTTATAATTATTAACTTTTTGGAAAAGACTATCCCATATATTTTTCCACGATAATAAGGCTAATTTACTTTTATCTTTATTATAAAACAGGTGCCAGTTAATAAATAGGTTTAATTCTTTCATAAAGATGTTTTTTGAATAGTTATTTAAATAAGATGGAGGTTTTAGTTTTGATAATGATACCAATAAATTAATAGTTAGCTCATACTTTTCTTTTATATTTTTGGTTTTAATATTACTGAATTTAGTGTCTCCAAAATCTTCTAAAATACAATATCCTTTTGAGAGATTTTTATAATAAATTTTAGGAGCAGTATAACCTTTAACTCTTAACCATTTTGAGACATTTATAAAGCTTTTTAAAGAATTCTTTTCTAAGGATGAGTCCATTAGTAAAAAGTGATTATTTTGATTTAATCCTCGATAATAAATTCTTTTAGAGGCATCATTTCGTAAAGCATAAATATTTTTACTTGATATTTTTGCTCTATCTAAAAATTCTAATAAATTTTTATTTAGCTTGTTGTTCAATAAACTCTCGATTAAGATTCTCTGTTAATCTTTTTTCCCAATTTTTGTCACCATGAAATTTAATTGTCCTAAAGTTTTTATTATACTCTATTTTGATACAAAGCTTACATTTAGGTAAGTGAGTTTCAATTTTATCAGCCCACTCAATTAGAAAAATAGATTCTTTAAAATAATCTACTACACCTAAGTTAAAAATTTCATTACTATTTTCTATTCTCCAAGCATCTACATGATAAATTGGAGCTTTAGGACACTCATATCTAAAATAAATATTATAGGAAGGGCTAGGCACTTTACATTTTTGAATGGCTTGATTTATAAAATATCTCGCGAAAGTAGTTTTTCCTGTTCCTATGTCACCATAAAGTGCAAACATATCTCCGGCTTTACTCAATTTATATAAATTTCGAGCAACCTCCTTTGTTTCATCAATTGAATTTAGGTTAAATTTACCAAGATACATCTAATATCTATACTGTTCATTTTTAAAGGGGCCCTCTTTGTTGATTCCTAGGTACTCCGCTTGTTTTTTTGACAGCTTAGATAGCTTAGCTCCTACCTTATCTAAATGAAGCTCAGCTACTTTTTCATCAAGATATTTAGGAAGAGTGTAAACTTT
>CAYTJO010000063.1:0-7786 GCA_964438215.1 uncultured Rhodospirillaceae bacterium | reverse complement strand
ATTCTATGATCTGTAATTCTTCCTTGCGGATAATTGTAAGATCTAATTTTTTCAGATCTATCACCACTTCCCACTAAAGATTTTCTCTTACTTGCAAGTTCTTCCTCTTTTTCTTTCTGTTGTTTTTCATAAATTCTTGATAAGAGAATTTTCATGGCTTTAGCTTTATTTTTATGTTGGCTTTTTTCATCCTGACAACTAGCAACTGTATTTGTAGGAATATGAGTTATGCGAACTGCACTATCTGTTGTGTTCACATGTTGCCCTCCGGCTCCTTAAGATCTAAAAGTATCAATTCTTAAATCCTTTTGGTCAATCTCTATTTCTAATTCTTCTACCATGGGTAATACTGCAACGGTAGATGCAGAGGTATGAATTCTACCTTGAGTTTCAGTTTGGGGTACTCTTTGCACTCTATGATCACCAGACTCATACTTTTAGGATGAAAAAACATTTTTTCCTGAAAAGGATAAAATAGCTTCTTTACATCCTCCAATATTTGTTTCTTGAAAACTAAGTATTTCAAATTTCCATTTATTAATTTCGCCATATTTTTGATACATTCTAAGTAAAACCATTGAAAATAATGCTGCTTCATCTCCTCCTGTGCCAGCTCTAATTTCAACTATAGCATTTCTTTCATCATCTTTATCTTTTGGAATTAATAATTTTTTTAAATTATCGTGTTCTATCATTAATTTTTTCTTTAAACTCTCAATATCGTCCTTTGCTAATTGTACTAATTCATCATCAAGCTTTTCTTCTAACAATTCTTGTGTTTGCATCAAATTTTTTTCTAATTGATCTACTTCATTTTTTTTAATAATAACTTGCTCTAACGAAGAAAACTTTTTACTAAGTTCAATTCTTTTTTCAGTAGTAATCTCTGTAGAGGAAAGTTGCTTTTGAATAGATTCATAATTTTCAGTTATTTTATATAGCTTTGTTTGTAAATTTTTATTCATGTTTTAGTTTTTTAAACAATTCCTTTAGACTCATATAAAGTTGTTCTCCGCTTTCTAAATTTTTGTAACTAACTAAAGAATTATTGAACTCATATTCTCCTATGATGATAGCTATTTTGGCTTTAATTTTATTAGCATATTTAAGAGATTTTTTTAAATTAAAATAATCTATTATTTGATTATTAATTTTTTTTAAATAAAGTTTTCCGGATAGCTCAAAAATATGACTTAAATGCTTTTTATCTGTAGGTATTAAAAGTATAGGAGAAATATTTTCAGGTTTGTAATCAATTAAATTTTTAAGTCTTTCAATTCCAGCCGCCCATCCTATTCCTGGTATATCACTTCCTCCTAGTTCTTTAACTAAATCGTCATATCTTCCACCGGCTAAAACAGCAAATTTTTCATTTTTTTTAAGCGTAAATTCAAATGTAGTATCACTATAATAATCTAAGCCTCTAACTAAAAAAGGATCTATCTTAAACTTTATTCCAATTGAAGTGAGCAATTGTTTTACATTTTCAAAGTTATCTAATTCATTTTTATTTAAAAAATTATAAATTATTGGAGCTTTTTTTAATAATTCTTGATCTTCAGGATCTTTGGAATCTAAAATTCTTAGCGGATTCCTCTCAAGCCGTTTCACGCTATCAGAGGATAGTTTCTTTCTGTTAGAGAAAAAATAGTTTTTTATTTCTTTTATAAAGTTATTTCTACTTGCAGATTTTCCAATAGTGTTAATCTTTAATAATACTCCATCTAAAATGTTCATATCTTTAAGAAAATGATATGCTACTCTAATAATTTCACAATCTTCGAGGTAATTTCCCTTTCCAAACAATTCTATACCTACCTGATGAAACTGTCTTAACCTTCCCTGTTGAGGTCTTTCATATCTAAACATGGGACCATGATAATAATATCTTTGAGGTAAACTTTGAGTTAATCCATTAGAAACTAAAGCTCTGGCAATTCCTGCTGTACCTTCTGGTCTTAAGGTCAGGCTTTCCTTGCTTTTATCTAAAAAAGAGTACATTTCTTTCATAACAACATCTGAGGTATTTCCCAGTGTTCTGAGAAAGACTTCGCTATGTTCCATAATAGGTGTATTAATCGGAGCAAAGTTAAATAAAGATACTACTTTAATAAAATTATCTATAATTTTTTGCTGCTTGTAATGATCTTCTCCATAGATATCATGCATTCCTCTTACAGTAGATATTTTATTTTTATTCATTTTTTAAATTTTTCTCAATTAAATCAGAAATAACTTTAGTAAGATTTTGATTTTTACTTATAAAACTTTTTTTTCCATTTATGTAAACTTGATGGTTATTATTTCCTCCACCAGTTATTCCAAGATCTACATGTTTGGCTTCACCTGGTCCATTTACTACACAGCCAAGTATAGAGAGTGTAATATGTTTTTTAATGCCTGAATATTTCTTTTCTATTTTTTTTACAGTTTCTATTACATCAAACTGCTGTCTTGCGCATGAAGGACAAGAGATGATACTCAATCCTGACTTTCTTATTCCAAGAGCTTTTAATATTTCAATTCCAACTTTTACTTCATTTACTGGATTATCTGACAATGATACTCTTAAAGTATCTCCAATACCTTGATTAAGAAGGCTTCCTATTCCAATTGATGATTTTACTGTCCCTCCTGTTAAACTTCCAGCTTCTGTAATACCTAAATGTAGAGGATAATCAGTATTTTTTGCTAAAAGCTTATAAGATGCAATAGCTAATGCCACGTTTGAAGCTTTTACGCTTACTTTTGTATTAAAAAAATTTAATTTTTCTAAGATATTTATATGTTTTAATGCGCTTTCTAACATTGCTTGAGGTGTCGCCCTGTAAAACTTTTCAATAAATTCTTTTTCTAAAGATCCAGCATTTACGCCAATTCTTATTGCACAATTATTACTTTTTGCTGCATCTACTACACTTTTTATTTTTTCTAATTTCCCTATATTTCCAGGATTAATTCTTAAACAAGCAGCGCCTGCTTCTGCTGCTTCAATTGCTCGTTGACTATGAAAATGAATATCAGCAATTATGGGAACTTTAGAGTTTTCTACAATAGCTTTAAGTGCTTTTGTAGATTTTTCATCAGGACAAGACACTCTAATTAAATCTGCTCCTGCTTCTTCTAATTCCTGAATCTGTTTCGTTGTAGAAACTAAATTACTAGTCAAAGTATTTGTCATAGATTGAACTGTAATAGGGGCACTACTTCCAACTTTAATTTTTCCTATGGTAACTAATCTGGTTTTCCTTCTTTTAATTTTATTTTTATAATATTCCATTTTAGATATTATTAATTTAAGAACTTTTCCAATTCAAATAGGTCTTGATAAGTACTTTTATTCCAAAATAAAAATAATAATCCTATTAAAACTAAAGAGGTTAAAATAATAAGAGATCCAAACTTACTTTTTTCAATCTTATTTTTATCTAAGGACACATTAGTTTTTTTTATTTCCATTATATTTTTTAAAAAAAGATTTCCCACATCACAATCATTAATAATATTTAAATCTTTCATATAAGTTTTAAGAAAACCTTTTAAATAAGAATTTTTTTCATAATCACTTTGTGTAAATACGCCATTTTCAATATTCTGCAAAATAATCTTTTTAATTATAAGCTTAGAGGAAATACTTTCTATTCTTTCTCCAGTTTCTCTTCTTTTTTTTTTAATAAATGTACCGAGTTCATGAAAATTACTAAAAGTTTTTTTATTGACCATATTAACTATTTTTGATTTTATCTAGCTTAAAGCCATCGTGAAGCGATCTAACGGCAAGTTCTTTATACTTATCATCAATTAAAATGCTAATTTTTATTTCTGATGTACTAATTACATGTATATTAATATTGTGTTTTGCAAGTTGAGAAAACATTGTACTAGCAACTCCAGCATTAGTCTTCATTCCTAAACCTACAACTGAAACTTTACAAATATTTTTATTTATAACCACTTCTTTGTAGGATAATTTCTTTTTAATTTTTTCCATTATGGATTTAGTTTTGTTTGCATCATTTTTTGCCACTGTATATCCATAAGTAACTTTTTCATCTTTTAAAGAAGCTGATTGCACTATCATATCGACATTTATGTCTTCAGAAGCAAGTGCATCAAAAATAACTGCTGAAATTCCAGGTTTATTTTTTACTTCAACTAGTGAAATAAGAGCCTCATTGCTACTATGCGCTATTCCTCTAATAATTTGATTTTCTAAGCTTTTGGTCTCTTTCACTAACATAGTTCCTTTCTTTCCAGTAAAACTAGACAAAACCTGTAACTTTACTCCATATTGGAGAGCAAGTTGTACAGACCTAGTATGCAAAACTTTAGCACCTAATGATGATAATTCCAACATTTCTTCAAAGTTAATATTTTTCATTTTTTTTGAATTTAATATTATTTTAGGATCTCCTGTATAAACTCCATCAACATCTGTATAGATATCACATCTTTTCGCTTTTAGTTTGGCCGCTAAAGCTACTGCAGTAGTATCTGACCCACCTCTACCTAAAGTGGTAATTCTATTATCTTTGTTTAGTCCCTGAAATCCTGATACTACTGGGACCTGATTTTTTTTAAGACATGTTATAATATTTTTTGTATTGATATTGGTTATGGACGCGTTAATAAAATTTTTGCTTGTATAAATAGGTAATTGCCATCCTTGGAAAGATTTTCCTTTTATATTATTTTTATTTTAAATAATCAAAAAAAATGAGATAGAAATTTGTTCTCCAGCAGATAATAAAGAAGCAATATCTTCACTTTTACTATATTCTTCTAATTTATTTTCAAGTGATAATAATCTATCAGTTTCTTTTCCCATAGCTGAAACAACAACTACAATTCTATACCCTGCACTTAATGATTTTTTTATATATGAGACAGCTCTATTTATTCTAGAGATATTAGCAAGAGATGTTCCTCCAAACTTTTTGACTATTATTTGCATTTCATTATATTTATATATTAATAAATATCTAAATAATAAGTTAAAGGAATAACAAATTGCAACAAAGTAATTTTGATAATTTTTCAGACCAATGGTGGAAAAATGATGGTCCTGTAAAACTATTACATTCTATGAATAAAACCAGAATGTTGTTTATCCAAGAAAGGTTGCTAAACAGGTATCAAACTTTAAAAACTATTGAAGAAGTCTTTTTAAAAAAAAACATTTTAGATTTAGGGTGCGGGGGAGGAATATTAGCAGAGTCTTTAGCAAAGAAAGGAGCTAATGTTACAGCCATTGACACCTCAAAATCATTAATTGATGTTGCTAAAAAAAGGTCTCTGAAAAAAAATTTAAAAATAAATTATAAAGTTGGAGGAATAGAAAGTTTAAAAAATAAAAATACTAAATTTGATATTATTATTTCGCTAGAGGTTATTGAGCATGTAAGTGATTATGAAATTTTTTTGCAGGATATATTTTCATGTTTAAAAAAAAATGGCATAATAATAATTTCAACAATTAATAGAAATTTTTTTTCTTACTTATCCACAATTTTTATAGCTGAGAAAATATTAAGAATTGTTCCTGAAGGAACGCATGATTGGGATAAATATATAAAACCTTGCGAAATATTAAAATGTTCAGAAAAATATAAAATTCATTTGGATAAAAAATCAGGTCTTTTGCCAATTCCATTTGGCAAGAGTTTTAAATGGATACGCACAAAAAATATATCTTCCAATTATATATTATCATTAATAAATTAATTAAATACAAGGCTTTCCTCTTAATCTTTCTCTATAATTAGAAGATTTTTTTCCTTCTGCAACATCTTCATTTTTAAATTCAATAAGTATAATCAATCGAGTAACTATAATTCTTATGGACTCTAGCATACTCTCAAACATTGAAAAAGCTTCTCTTTTGTATTCATTCAATGGGTCTCTTTGCGCATAAGCTCTGAGACCAATACCTTGCCTCAAATTATCAAGTGATAATAAATGCTGCTTCCACTGCTGATCTAGGACTTGTATTATTAGTTGTTTTAAAATTAGATTAAAGTTATTTAAGCCTACTTGATTAACCTTTTTTTCTAAAATACTTATTATATTATTGGTAATTTCTTTTTTGATATTTTTTTTGTCATTAGATACAATATCTGTTATCAAAATCCCTAAATTATTTTTAATTTCGTTTTTAATATCCTCCTTATAGTTTTTCCCTTGTTCATTATCATTCATGGAAGCCTCTATTATACTGTTTATGGTTTCTTCCATTATTTCTATAAAAAATTCGTATGAGTTTTCTGCTTTTAAAATATCTTTTCTCTGAGTATAAATTACATTTCTTTGATCATTCATTACATCATCAAATTTAAGAAGATTCTTTCTAATTTCAAAATTTTTATTTTCTACTTTTGACTGTGCTTTCTCTATAGCTTTGCTTATCCAAGGATGGATTATTGCTTCTCCTTCTTTCAAACCTAAGGTTTTTAAAATAGAGTCAAGCCTTTCAGATCCAAAAATTCTCATTAAATCATCCTCTAAGGAAATATAAAACTTTGATGATCCTGGGTCTCCTTGTCTGCCTGATCTACCTCTCAGTTGGTTGTCAATTCTTCTACTCTCATGCCTTTCAGTCCCAACAACATAAAGACCTCCATTTTCCATAACTCTGGTTTTATTAAAATTAAATTTTTGAAGCTGTTTTTCATCCCTTATTTTGCTTTCATCATAATTCCCACCCAACTGAATGTCTGTACCTCTACCTGCCATATTTGTTGCAATAGTAACAGCATAGGGTTTTCCAGCTTGAGATATAATATTTGCCTCCTTTTCATGATATCTAGCGTTTAAAACTTGATGATTAATTTTTAGCTTTTTAAGTTTTCTAGATATAAGTTCGGAGGTAGCAATATTGGTAGTGCCCACCAAGATTGGTTGGCCTGCAGAGTGAGCTTTACTTACTTCTTTGCATATAGCATTCCATTTTTCTTCCCTAGTTCTATATATTTCATCATTATTATCTGAACGTATCATATTTTTATGTGTTGGTATTTGTACAACATCTAATGAGTAAATTTCAGAAAATTCTGCTGCCTCAGTTTTTGCTGTTCCAGTCATTCCTGATAATTTTGGATACATTCTAAAATAATTTTGATAAGTAATTGATGCTAAAGTTTGATTTTCATTTTGAATGATAACATTTTCTTTAGCTTCTATAGCTTGATGTAAGCCCTCTGAGTATCTTCTGCCTTCCATCATTCTTCCTGTAAATTCATCAACAATAACTACTTGGTTATCCTTCACTAGATAATCTTTATCTTTATGAAATAAAAAATTTGCTTTTAAGCATTGATTAATAAAATGCAATACATTAATATTATCAGGACTATACAAATTTTCATTCTTAATGATACTTCTTTTTAGAAGAATTTTTTCAAAATACTCTATACCAAGGGAGTTTAAGTTTATAGACTTTGATTTTTCATCGATTTCAAAGTTTTCTTTTGGGAGGTTTTTTACAAAACCGTTAATTGTTCTATAAAACTCAATTAAAATACTATCTACTTCATCTATTATAGCATAATTAAAGTCTTTTTGACTAATTTCTTGAGTATTATATTTCATGTTATCTCTTAAGTAATCAAAACCAAATTCATTATTGGTTCCATAAGTAATGTCACATTCATATGCAGCTTTTCTTTCAGTTTCTAGCATTCCAGAAAATATATATCCTACAGAAATCCCTAGAAAATTATAAATTTTTCCCATCCATTGACTGTCTCTTTTAGCTAGATAATCGTTAACGGTAACAACATGAACTCCT
>CAYTJO010000062.1:0-7805 GCA_964438215.1 uncultured Rhodospirillaceae bacterium | reverse complement strand
CTGACCTCTATGCACTAAGTCATCAGAACAGGAAAGATATCAATATCAATCGGAAACGGACTTTTTTGAAACAGCGCTAAGTCGTTAATTTATTGGTAGGCCGTACCGGAATTGGACCTCGACCACGTCGTTAAAAGTCAGATGCACAAATGGACGTTAAAGACCGTAAATTTAATGTAAAACAGATTTGACTCAGCCCACTACTTATCTGTTTTCGGAGATTCTCTCCCTGATTTTATAATTGTCAACCAGTTTGATGTACTGAAAATTTAATTTTGTCATCCCTATAACAACAGTTCTCCAAAAATTCCTAGATTTAAGATATATTAGTTGACCTTAACATCATATTTGCGATTTTGCGTATCAAACGAAGGAGAAATAATGAAAAAAATGAGAAATTTGACGCTGGCGACAATTGGAATAGCAACATTGTCTTTTGCACTATCATCACTCGCTAATGCTGCGGACGATTTGGTCGCTAAGATCAAAGATTCGGGAAAAATCCGTATTTGCCAGATCGACTATCCACCGATGAATATCAAAGATCCGACAACTGGCAAATGGACTGGAGTTCTACCAGAGATGTCAGAAGCTTTTGCCGCCCAACTCGGGGTGGAAGCCGACCACGTTACAGCGACGTGGGGAACCGTCATTCAAAATATCAAAACCAACAAGTGTGACATGTCGGCAGGCGCCACATTTGTCACAACCAAGCGCGCCGTTGAAGCTCTTTTTACTAGTATCGTGAGCTTAGACTCGGTGGCTGCCTGGGTTGGCACTGAATCCGATTTCAACAGCTACGAAAGTCTTGACCAAGCTGGTAATGTAATTGCCGTCATGAGTGGGTCACCAACTGCGGCAAATGCGCACCTGATTTTCAAGAAAGCAACAATCAAGCCGGTCGTAAGCGACCGTCAGAACAAGATGTTGTTGGAAGTTGCATCTGGACGTGCCGATGCTGCATTTGGTGGGGTAATATCTGGCTTTAACTTCATATCGAAAAATACGAACGTCAAGGTCCGTCCAGTCGATGATACGCAACTATTTCCGACACCCATTGCATGGATAGTCCCGAAAGGAGAGTACCATTTTCAACAGGTTCTCAATAGTTTTCTGGCTTCGGCTCGGGCCAAAGGTACGCTGGGTGAAATTGAAGCCAAATACTTAAAGGCGGGAAATTAGGTCCCTCCTCAGTCTCGCGTACTTCAGATTAAGATAGCACGAACGACGGAGACAACCGTAAGACGGTGAGGACCTGCTTCAATTTTTATAAATCAAGGAGCAGGCCCTCCCGTTCTCATGGAAGCCAAACAATAACAACGCTGTTTTCTCGAAATGAGAGCCAGTTATAGCGCTCTCGTTTGTTTGGCTAGGTCTGACGCCCACCGGCAAGAATGCACAGACTTTTAGACATCCATGACGAGAATGCGCCCAGGCGCAGCCGACTCGATCTGGTTAACGTGGTGTCGTACTGCGTGTTCGGTGCTATTGTGTTTCTCACACTATTTTCGGTCGATTGGGAGTTTGCGTCTGAACTTGACTTTAGCGCAGTCTGGCCCTACCGCGTAGCCCTCGCCAGAGGATTGGGACTGACCCTCCTCATCTCAGTCGCCGCTATCGGCATCGGTCTTAGTCTGGGTACAACATTCGCGATCCTTCTCCAAGCCCCGATCGGGCTGTTCCGTTGGCTCATCCTGGCCTACGTAGAGGTTGCTCGAAATACGCCTCTGATCGTCCAGTTGTTTTGGATTCACTTCGCATTGCCCTACGTCACAGGCATTTCAACCTCGGCCGTGCAAAGCGGATTTATCGCTATCGGTTTTCAGGCTAGCGGTTATCTAACAGACATTGCTCGTGCAGGGGTTCAGGCAATACCTAAGGGTCAATTCGATGCGTGTCATGCTCTAGGTCTACCCACTCGGACAAAATGGTCGACCGTGATCCTTCCCCAAGCGCTAAAGATCGTAATACCAACGCTTGCGAATGTATCGATCTCGTACTTTAAGGCCAGTGCAATATTATCTGTCCTATCGGTAGGTGAATTGATGTCAATGGCTTTACGGGTGAGCGACGCCAATTTCAAACCAATCGAAACCATCACATTTGTCGGGCTAGTCTACATCGTGCTTGGAATTATCTTCAGCCGCGCAACTCAGCGGTTGGAAGTCCTGACTAACACGACCGATAGGTAACCCAGATTAATTGGAAATACATTAATTGATATGGAATTCGAAACCGCCATCATCTTTGACAATCTGGACGCCATTCTGCTGGGGCTCAAATGGACGCTAATTATGGTCGGCGGAAGCTTAGTCCTTGGGATCGTTCTTGGCCTTGCGGCATGTTTCGCGAAACTGATGGCAAAAGGGCCACTGCACTGGCTAGCAGTCGGCTATATCGAACTCTATCGAACCCTGCCAGAGATGGTGAATCTGTTCTGGATCTATTATTGTTTGCCGCTGATTCTGGGCATCCGCATGTCGTCCGTCACAGTCGGCTTGATCGCACAGACTCTGTTGGCGGGAGCGTTCCTCGCTGAGATCTTCCGTGCAGGTATAAATGCTGTACCCGCTGGGCAGATCGAAGCTGCCTATGCCAGTGGCATACCACGGATTTGGATCTGGCGCGCTATCGTCTTGCCCCAAGCGGTCAGGATAATGATGCCCGCTTTCATAACATTTCTCTCAGATCTCTTCAAAGTATCTGGCTTGCTCGCGGCTATCAGTGTCACCGAGCTCGTGTATCAGGCAACAATACTAAGCAACGTCGCGTGGAAACACTTTGAATTCTTTACAGTTGTCGGACTGCTTTATTTTGTAATTATCGCGCCTCTCAGCCTCACGGCACAGCATTTGGAACGCAAGCAACTTCAAGCGCGTCGCTGATGCGCGAACAACGGATATATTGATGGATACGATTCATAATCCCACATCTTCCCCAATTATTTTGTGCAAAAATGTCGTGAAGAAGTTCGGTGACTTTGCAGCCTTGAACGGGGCTTCTTTGAAAATTACGGCAGGTGAAGTCGTATGTATCATCGGACCATCAGGCAGTGGCAAGTCGACAATTCTACGTACATTGAATGGTCTGGAGACCTTTGAAAGCGGCTCGATAGTTATTGATGGCATCAGCCTCCCGGGCACACGTGCTGAACGGGACATCGTACGACGCGAGGTCGGGATGGTATTCCAGCAATTCAATCTGTTTCCGCACTTAACTGTCCGACAAAACCTGACTCTCGCACCGATGACGGCTCGAAATCTTGCTCGGGCTGAAGCTAACGCCCGTGCCGAACGACTACTTACACGCGTTGATATCTCAGATCAGATTGACAAGTTCCCTGCACAACTTTCGGGAGGCCAGCAACAAAGAGTGGCTATTGCCCGCGCACTCGCCATGGAGCCAAAGATACTGTTGTTTGACGAACCTACCTCAGCGCTCGACCCTGAGATGGTCAAAGAAGTGCTCGATGTGATGAAGGAGCTTGCGCATACTGGTATCACTATGGTCGTCGTGACCCACGAGATGGGATTCGCGCGGGAGGTAGCAAATCGCGTCTTGTTCATGGTAGACGGAACGTTGGCAGAAGATGCGAAGCCGGCCGACTTCTTCGACAATCCAAAAGATCCGCGGCTACAATCGTTTATATCCAAAGTATTGTAGGCGCATCCCAGTTGAACTTGGGTAGATATCTTGGACCGAGAATTTGGGGGTTCCACGATGAAGGCTCGTCTGCAAAAATAGCGCGACGCTCGCCATGCAACATAATCTCAGTCGTTGCAAGGCAGCGGACTGACTCGCGATTGAGGCAACTGCTCAGTGTCGCTTCAGGCCGTTCGCTGAATATACGACTCCTTCGACTCGGATTCGTCGAACTCTGGCATGACTTCTTTAATAAATAACTCCAACGACCTCTTCTGTGAGACCATATTGAGGCCGTAGCTTGCGCCGTAGGTGTATTGATCGACTCCCAGATCCTGATACTCCTTCAGCTTCGCAATAATTTCCGCGGGGGTTCCAAACATAAGATAGCGAACTAGATCATCCCGTCCTATGACCGGGTCGAGACCTGCAAACTCACTCAGCTCAGCTGGTTCTGCGAAGCCCCGGGTTACACCTCCTATATTCTTTCGGAGGGTGTCGATTCGCGCCATGTGCTCGTACGTTGCGGCAACCACCTCGTCCAACTGAACTTCGTTCTCGACGACTGCTGTGTAGCGCATAGTCGCAAAGATCGGACGCGGACACCCTGGGTTGTCTCTAAGGGCGGTTTCTAATCGTTCCAGTAACAATTCGACTTCCGAGAAAGGCAGCGACAGAGCCCACGACATGATGTTGCACTGGTTCTTGACTGCAAAATCAAATGTAACCGGCGCTCGTGCTGTAAGCCAGATTGGTGGATATGGTTGCTGTATCGGTTTCGGAACCGAAGTCGACGTTGGAAACGACCAGAACTCACCGACGTGTGCATAGTCACCTACCCACAGTGCCTTTAACGCTGGTAGCATCTCCTGAACGTACCGGTAGCCTTCTGGTTGTACGACACCCGGGTTCATTCGGTCGAACTCGCGCTGCATCGCGCCGGATCCGATGCCAAAGTCCAACCGTCCCGAGCTATAGATATCGAGCAATGCCGCTTCACCAGCTACATCGACTGGATGCCAAAACGGCGCAACGACGACCGCCGCGCCAAGCCGGATACGAGAGGTATGTGCAGCCCACCAAGTCAAAATCTGGAACGGATTGGGTGCTATTAAGAGCTCATTTGAGTGGTGTTCGGCCGCCCATACGCTTTCGAAGCCAGCACGTTCAGCCATTTGAACCATGTCCAAGGTATGACGAGCCACCTCGGACATGTCAGTCTCAGGTGACAACCGCTCCATGTTGATTACAAGCTGAAACTTCACGGTTCTAGCTCAGCGACATCACATAGCGCGGGCCGACCTATGCGAAACGTAGCCGCTAATAGAATTGAGTATACGTAGCTATTGGCTAAAATCACGATTTCCGAATTTTTATGCATGCTACGGGTTATCACCTATAGTAAAGTGGTTACTAGTTGGAAAAGTTAGGCATTATCTTGTTTCCTATCTCTTGCATCATTGCTTTCTTATCTATGATGCCGAACAGAACAGAGGACACCGTATTAATCCCTAATTCTCCAATCTCATGAATTCTCTCGCAGATGTCCTCTGCATTTCCTGTCAACATGTTGAAGTCGATCATCCGCTGAGTTACTAACTCATTGTGGGGAGCATCGGTGAGCTCGTTCATATAGTTATCAAAGACATCTCTGCCCTGCTCAATGTCTTGCAACAGCCCCTGCAACAGACCGGGATCAGCATGCTCCAAGCGTTCCCTCAAGTCATCGATTGCGGGATTGTTTCTCTGAAACAGGAAACTGTACAGTGCCATGCAATTAGTAGCAGTGTAACCCGCCACTTCCCTTCGGGCCTCTTCTTTAGAATTGGCTACGTAAATTTGGGTACGAGCCCAAATATCGATCTCAGCAGGGTCTCGACCAGCCTTCAGCGCGCCTTTTTGTATTTGTTCCACTTTCCACTTGATTACGACCGGATGCATTCCTACGATTACCACCCCATCAGCCAGCTCTCCAGCAAGTTGAAGGGACATAGGACCAGTTGCAGCCATGTAAACGGGCAAACGGCGCTTAATCCACGCTGAGTGCATCTTTACCCCTTTGAACTCTGCTTCCTCCCCAGACGTAAATTTCTTAATGAATTCGACTGTCTCTCGAAGCTCTTGCATCGGACGAGCCTTCACGCCCAATGTCCATACGGCATTCATACCCGCTCCTATTCCCAAGAAGGCCCTTCCACCAGATAGCTCATCGATGGTTGCAGTTGCGTTGGCTGTCACTGATGGGTGGCGTGTCCAGGGCTGAGTTACGCCGTGTCCTATTTTAATGCGATGAGTGTTCAGGGCCGCGATAGTCATCATCACGTACATATCTCTGCAGAGCGACTGCTGATCAACAACGGTGA
Organism: uncultured Rhodospirillaceae bacterium; assembly: GCA_964438215.1. Classification (GTDB taxonomy): domain Bacteria; phylum Pseudomonadota; class Alphaproteobacteria; order TMED109; family TMED109; genus JAYYAX01. The sequence goes on along the minus strand of CAYTJO010000062.1, from coordinate 1,800 downwards.
AGTGAGAGAAGCCACTTTCTTCAGCAACCCTGGCATGGTCAGCAACCTGGTCAATTCTTAGGCCTCTACCTACCGCCGTCCCAAACTCTAATTTCATAAGATTTACCTCTATCACTTGGTTACTTAGCGAGCTGGAGGTCTCTTAAGAACCGATCCAGCTACTAACATGCTCGATCAAATATATCACGACTAAAAACCCCCAAATTCGCAAATCACTTGCCTCTCCACCACTGGGCCAGTACAGCAAACGTGACCCGATAGGGATGCGATTGCTGCGGTGATTCCTAAATATCCAAATGTTAGGCTCTCCGTTACTAAGACTTTCTATCGGGGGTATTAGAGAATAAAAAAGAAGACACTCGGAAATCTTTACAGCGTTACCCAAATCTGAATCAGCACTCACTTACTGACCGTTTCCGACTGAGAACAGAGTATCCACACTAGCGCCAATTGGGACTTATTACACTCTCCGAATTTTTGTTTCAGAACAATGAATTTTAAGTGTTTGGTACAAATAGCATTGCACCGTTCTCAACGCTGATATATCTTCCTACATTCACCAAGGAGTGAATGGCATAGCGCTGGCGCAATAATGCACCACGACAGGCGAATTTGTACTTATTTAACTATCTAACGAATCGGGCGTCACTCTTTGCGATACTCGGATAAGGACTACGGAGGAATTGATCAGATGAAATTCAGCGTTGGTATGGGTATCCCCATGACCCTGGCCGAAGTCGAGTCAGAGTCAAAAGTAGTGGAAGAAGCGGGGTTCGACTACCTGACTCTGGTAGACACCCCAGCCTTAGGACGTGACATGAATATTATGATGGCTGTCGCAGCAAATGCCACGAACCGAGTGCGAATTGGGCAGGGCGTGGCAGATCCCATGACAATGCACCCGATGTACATCGCCAACTCGGCGGCCACAATTAATGAGATCTCGGGTGGCCGAGCGTTCATCGGTATATCGGTTGGAAATCCTTATTATAAATATCGCCCTCCAGCAACTGTAGCTGAGCTTCGAGACGCCATCGTTTTCATGAAGCACTTTATGGCGGGCGAGGATGCGGAGTTTGCCGGAGTGCGGTGCGCGTCGGAGTGGATTGGTGAACCCTTGCCGATCTACGTTGCGGCCAACGGGCCTAGGGCACTTCAGGTTGGCGGGGAACTTGCCGACGGAGTCATATCACTCGGCTCTCTTCCGGCACATATGCGTTGGGTTCGGCGTCAAATAGAGATCGGAGCCGAACGAGCCGGACGGGATCCAACGGATGTGGATCTATGGACACGCTCGATGGTTTACATTTGTGACGATGTTGCGGACGCCCGCCGTGAAACATCCGCCTTTCCTTCGACCTATGCGAATGTCCATCAGCTGCTTGCCCGATCCAACTCAGCAATCACCGAACTACGCGCAATGTTGGATGAATGGCAACCCGGCTACGCCCAATCCTTGATAGACGATTCAAAGTCATTTTTTGATGTATTCGACCCAGCGCTTGCCGAACGATTGGACGTGCCGCATAACGAAGCGGTGTCGAACCGGTTGATTAATCACTTTCACCTGATTGGCCGTCCGGAGCAGATCATCGAGCGGATCGGTGAGCTACGCGAAGTCGGGGTCACTACCGTGTCGATGACCACCTATACGCTTGTCGACCGTCCGGGAATGATTCGAGAGGTTGGCTCGAATGTGATCGCCAAGGTGCGAAATTAAAGGAGATATCGTATATGACCAATACATTTGTTGTTTCCCTAAAAGTTGCTGACTTCGGTAAGAGGCGCACTGTATTTACT
>CAYTJO010000061.1:3069-7869 GCA_964438215.1 uncultured Rhodospirillaceae bacterium | reverse complement strand
AGTATTGGAAAAGATTAGATAAATTAGCTGAAAGAATTAGACAGGAACCAAATGTAAATCATGTGACTACTGTTTCTGATACAATAAAAAGATTGAATAAAGCTATGAATAGTGATGATGAAGCATATTATGATATTCCTGAAAATAGAGAGTTAGCTGCTCAATATTTGTTGTTATACGAACTGTCTGTTCCATTTGGCTTAGACTTAAACAATAGAATAAATGTAAATAAGTCTTCAACTAGATTGACTGTAAACATAAAGAATGCGTCTAATGACGACGTCAGAGATTTAGATGCAATCATTCAAGAATATTTTGATAAAGAAATTCCTGAATTTAAAACTAATGGTACTGGTTTATCTATGATTTTTTCGCATTTTTCAAAAAGGAATATTGACTCAATGCTTGTAGGGACGACAGCTGCTTTAGTTCTTATTTCTCTTTTGTTGGTTGTGGCATTAAAGAGTTTTAGGATGGGTTTTATTAGCCTCATACCAAATCTCTTTCCTGCTGCCGTGGGCTTTGGTCTCTGGGGATACCTATTTGGTGAAGTAGGAGTAGCGTTATCTGTTGTTGCAGCGATGACCTTAGGAATTGTCGTTGATGATACTGTTCATTACTTAAGCAAATATTTAAGAGGAATTCGAGAAGAAAAGCTTAGCCCAGAAGATGCTACAAGATATGCTTTTAAAAATGTAGGTTTTGCATTAAGTACAACAACTATAGCTCTAGTAGCAGGCTTTGCAATTCTATCATTATCAGGATTTAAAGTAAATTCAGATATGGCATTGTTGACTGCAATTACTATTGCTATCGCTTTATTTATAGATTTATTTTTTCTTCCCACACTATTAATTACTCTTGAAAAATTAAATCTTTTAAAAAATTCTTCATATAATATAAAACAACAAACCTAGGAGCTAAAAATGCAAAAAATTTTACAAACTTTTAAATTTTTAATTTACTTAATGTTTTTGTTTTCTTTCTATAATTCTATAAAAGCATCCGAGGAAGATGAGAAAGCATTAAAAATCTCCAGAGACGCATACAACTATGATAAAGGATTTGGAAACTTTATTTCTAATCAAACTATGACTTTAAGAAATAAGCAAGGAGAAGAGACTATTCGTTATTTCAGAGGGAAAACATTAGAAGTAACTAACGATGGAGACAAGACTTTATTTATTTTTGATAGCCCCAAAGATGTAAAGGGTACTGCAACTTTAACTTTCACTCACAAAGTAGGAGCAGATGATCAATGGTTATACCTTCCAGCTTTAAAAAGAGTTAAAAGAATTACTTCAGAGAATAGATCCGGATCTTTCGTTGGATCAGAGTTTGCATATGAAGACTTAGGGAGCCAAGAACTAGAGAAATATAATAATAGAAAGTATATAAAAGAGGAGCCTTGTCCTAGAAAAGAAGATTTGAGTTGTCATGTTATCACTCGTGTACCAGTAGAAAAAAGCTCTGGATATAGTTATCAAACCTTATGGCTAGACAATACCTCCGCTCATAGAGTTTGGAAAATTGAATACTTCGACAGAAAAAGATCTCTTTTAAAAACTTTAACTTTTGGAGATTATAAAATATATTTAGATAAATTTTGGAGACCTAGTATGTATAAAATGGTAAATCATCAAACTGGAAAATCTACAGACCTATTGGTTGAAGAAATTAAGTTTAAAGTAGGTCTTTCTCAAAGAGACTTTAACCAAAAATCACTATCAAGAGTAAGATAACTAATGAAGTTTTTTCTATTTTTTTTTTTTTAAGTTTCTCTAGATTCTGTTTAGCTGAAGATATTTATTGGGAATTAAATAGTGAAAAAACTTTTGAAACTAGAGTTTTTCATAAAGAAAATGCTTACCCCAAACAAAAAAATACAAATTCAATAGAATTTAAATCAGAACTTTTTGTAGAGCCTAATAAGAATATTAATTTCTTGTTAGAACCGTTTTATCGATATGACCATCATGATAAAGAAAGAAGTTTGTTAGATATCTCTCAAGGATACATGTTGTATTTTAATGAGAATAGTGAAATAAAAATTGGTAAGGAAAAAATATTTTGGGGCGTAGCAGAATTAAAAAATTTAGTTGATGTCATAAACAGTTTTGATAGTGCTTCAGGAGAAGAAAAGTCTAAATTGGGGCAGTCTCTAATTTCTTATTCTTATATTAATGATAATTTTGGTTATATAGATCTAATTTACATGCCAGAATTCCATAATCCTACTAAGGTGGGAGAAAAAGGAAGACTCAGATTAAATTTGCCTACCCAAAATTACAATACTGTTTATGAAGGTGGAGCTGGTAAAAAGACTCCAAGTTGGGCCGTAAAATGGCAAAATATTATTGGTGACTCTGATATTTCATTTCAAATTTTTAGAGGCACTTCCAGAGATGGTTCAACTCTACCTATTATTGAGGATGGTAAATTAAAATATTTTGCTGGATTTGAGAGAATCACTCAATTAGGATCTTTTCTTCAAAAAGTTCATGGTCCTTTAATATTTAAATTTGAAGGAATTAAAAGAAATGGACAAAAAAATTCTAAGTATGAAAGAGAGAACTTCTACTCTTATATTACAGGAATAGAATATGTTGTTACCAGAATTTTTAATAAAATGTGGGATTTAAATATATTTGCAGAATATAGCAATGATGATAGGGGAAGCAACTCTACGGATATTTTCCAAAATGATCTTTTTTTAGGATCTAGAATCAATCTCAATGATGTAGATGGCACTGAAATAAATCAAGCCTTAACTATTGATTTAGATGGAGATGGAAATACAGGAAGTTTTGAAATTAGTACTAGGTTTAATGATACCATAAGGATAGCAGCAGACTATAATTTCTACTGGTCTTTAAAAAGTACTGATACTCTATATAGTTTTAGAAGAGATAATTATTTAGGAATAAAGATTACAAACTATTTTTGATATCCTATTGCAGGACTTAAAAAGTCCTTTATACTATTTTATAAAATACATTGAATTTTTAGAAATAATGCTGTATAAATATTAGAACATAATTAGAACATAGAAAGAACTTTATGAGTACAGATAATAAAACAAAAGCTTTAGAAAGCGCCCTAGGTCTGATAGAAAGAGAATATGGGACAGGATCAATTATGCGTTTGGGGGATAATAGAGCCATAGATATTGAGGAAATATCTACTGGCTCCTTAGGTTTAGATATTGCCCTTGGAATAGGCGGCCTTCCTAAAGGAAGAATTGTAGAAATATATGGCCCCGAAAGCTCTGGAAAAACTACTTTGGCATTACAAGTAGTGGCAAGTGCCCAAAAAAAAGAAGGAATTTGTGCATTTATTGACGCTGAGCATGCTTTAGACCCGGTTTATGCTAAAAACTTAGGAGTAGACGTAGATAAATTACTAGTATCTCAGCCAGATGCTGGAGAACAAGCTCTAGAAATTGCAGACACACTTGTTAAATCTGGAGCAGTTGATGTTTTAGTTATTGATAGTGTAGCAGCATTAGTACCTAAAGCTGAATTAGAAGGAGATATGGGAGATACTCACGTAGGATTACAGGCTAGATTGATGAGCCAAGCCTTAAGAAAATTAACCTCATCTATAGCTAAAACTAATGCAATGGTAATTTTTATTAATCAAATTAGAATGAAAATTGGTATTATGTTTGGTAGCCCAGAAACTACTACTGGAGGAAATGCTTTAAAATTTTATGCCTCTGTTAGACTTGACATTAGAAGAATTGGGCAAATAAAAGATAAAGACCAAATTATCGGAAATCAAACAAGAGTTAAAGTGGTAAAAAATAAAGTTGCTCCTCCTTTTAAAGTAGTAGAATTTGATATTCTGTATGGAGAAGGGATCTCTAAAGAGGGCGAAATAATTGACTTAGGTGTCCTTTCCGGAATAGTAGAAAAGTCAGGATCTTGGTATAGCTATAAAGGAGAAAGAATTGGCCTAGGAAGAGAAAATGCTAAAAAATATCTATTAGAAAATATAGAAATTTCAAATGAAATAGAAGATTTAATTAGAGGAAAAAATAAAACCGTTGAAGATGAAAAGATTGCCCTAGAGAATTAAGTTATATAAACTAAATTCATGTCAAAAATATCATTAACAGGTATCAGAAAAGAATTCTTAAGCTTTTTTGGTTCTAAAAAGCACGATGTAATTTCTTCTTCTCCCTTAGTACCTACAAACGACGACTCACTTCTTTTTACTAATGCAGGAATGGTACAGTTTAAAAATATTTTTACAGGACTAGAAAACCCTCCTACTTCAAGAAAAGCAGTTACTTCGCAAAAATGCGTTAGGGCTGGTGGCAAGCATAATGACTTGGAAAATGTAGGTATCACAAAACGACATCATACATTTTTTGAATTGCTAGGAAACTATTCTTATGGAGATTACTTTAAAGAAGATGCTATAGAATTAGCCTGGAATTTAATTACAAAAAACTTTTCAATACCTCCTGAAAAATTAATTATTACAGTTTTTCATGAAGATGAAGAGGCTTACAAAATTTGGAAAAAAATTTCTTCTTTTGATGACTCTAAAATTTTAAAAATTTCAACATCAGACAACTTCTGGGAAATGGGTGACTCTGGTCCTTGTGGTCCTTGTTCTGAAATTTTTTATGACCATGGTGAAGAACAATCTGGCGGACTTCCAGGCACTGAGGATGAAGGAGATAGGTTTGTAGAAATATGGAACCTAGTTTTTATGCAGTACAATAAGCATAAAGATGGAAAAAGAGAGTTACTTCCAAGCCCTTCTATTGCTACCGGGATGGGTATAGAA
>CAYTJO010000061.1:2265-3059 GCA_964438215.1 uncultured Rhodospirillaceae bacterium | reverse complement strand
TAGAAAGAGTAGCTGCAGTCTTGCAAGGAAAGTCAGATAATTATGATATAGATTTATTTAGAAATTTAATTGATGCAACAAAAGATATATTTAAAGTTCTAGAAAATGAAAAAACATCGGTTCCACTAAGAATTATTAGCGACCATTTGAGAGCATCTTGCTTTCTAATATCTGACGGAGTAATTCCTGCTAATGAGGGAAGAGGTTATGTTCTTCGAAGAATTATGAGAAGAGCTATTAGACAAATTTATACTTTAAACATTAAAGAACCTAGTTTTTATAAACTAGTTCCAACACTTCTAGATCAAATGGGAGACCATTACAAGGAATTAAATAGCTATAAAGAATTAATAATCAAATCAATCCTAAATGAAGAAGAGAAATTTTTAGAAACACTTGAAAAAGGTTTAAGAATTTTAGAAGAAGAAAATACTAGAAGTAAGAATAATAAATTATTTTCAGGAAAAGTTGCCTTTAAACTTTATGATACATACGGATTTCCCTTAGATTTAACAGAAGATATGCTTAAGGCTGAAGCTAAAAAAGTTAACCTAGAAGAGTTTAAGGAGGAAATGGAAAAACAAAAAGAGTTATCTAAAAAATCTTGGAAAGGAGCTGCTCAAAATAAAAATGAAACTATTTGGAAAGAAATTTCTACTGAACTCCCATCTACAAATTTTTTAGGTTATGAAAAAAACTCATCTCAAGGAAAGGTCCTTAAAATTATTTTCAATGGCAGTAAAATGGAAGAAGAAAATCAAACCAATAAAACTTTCTCATTAGTTTTTGATCAG
>CAYTJO010000061.1:0-2255 GCA_964438215.1 uncultured Rhodospirillaceae bacterium | reverse complement strand
AGACGCCTTTTTATGCCGAAGCAGGAGGACAAGTTGGAGATACTGGAACAATAAAAGGAGAAAATTTCTATTTCGAAGTTCAAGATACTCAAATGATCCAAAATAAAATATATGAACATAGTGGAGTTCTTCTCAAAGGAAAAGTTAGAATTGGAGACAAAGCTAGTTTGGAAATTAATTTAGAAAAAAGAAAAAAAATAGCGGCTAATCATTCAGCAACTCATCTTCTACATAGTGCATTAAGAAAAAAATTAGGAAAACATATCACGCAAAAAGGTTCTTTAGTATCCGATGAGAAGCTACGATTTGATATTTCTCACAACGAAAAAATTGATCAAGAGACACTTATGTTAATAGAAAAAGATATTAATAAAAGAATATTAGAATGTACCCCTGTTAATTATTCAATTTTGAAAAAAGATGAAGCTGTAGCAAAAGGAGCTATGGCGATATTTGGAGAAAAATATGGTGAGGATGTAAGAGTTATAGAAATGGGACTGGAAAATAATAAAGCTTACTCAATAGAATTATGTGGAGGAACTCATGTCAAGAATACTGGTGAAATTGGATTGTTTAAGTTTATATCTGAAGGTAGTCTTGCATCAGGTATTAGAAGAATAGAAGCAGTAACAGGAATGCAAGCAATAGAAATAACACAAAAAGTACAAAATGATATAGCACAAATTGCTGAAAAACTAAAAACTGGAGCCTCATCTATATTTGATAGAGTAAGTAATTTAATTAACGAAAAAAAAGAATTGGAAAAGAAAATAAAAAATATAAATACAAATGCATCCCATTCGTCTAAAGATAGTTTGCAAAAAGTAAATATTAATGATCACACAATTTTCCATTCTATTTTTGATAAAGAAGATTCAAAAACTCTTAAATCTATTTCTGATAAATTATTAAATAATGTCCCTAATACCATAGTTATATTGATGTCTAAATCTGATAATAAAGTTACTTGTGTAATTGGTATTTCTAGCAACCTCTCAGAAAAGTTAGATGCTGTAGATTTAATTAGATTTGTTACACCAATATTAGGAGGTAAGGGAGGAGGAGGAAAAACTGAATTAGCGCAGGGAGGAGGAATAGAGCCTAATAAATCAGAAGAAGCAATTTCCAAAACAGTTGATTACATAAAAAATAAAATATAAATTAATTTGCTTGTGTATACCTTTTATAAAAATCTAAAACAATTGTTCTAATTTGGAATGATGGAATTCCAAAAGTTTTCTCTACTTCTTCCATAGCAGTATCAATTACTTCTGTTCTATTATTTTCTGCAAAAGCAAGTGATTTTTGATCTCCTGGTTTGATTAGAATTCCTCCATCTCTTACCTCCAAAGTATAGGAGTATAACTCTTCAGTTTTCATTTCTATTAAGTATTCAGTAATACCAATAATTTCTCCTAATTTTTGAAATCCTTCAGTATCATTTACAACATCGTCAAGCTTTGACTCTTGATTATTGAACTCATATACTCCTTCAGCTTTTGGAGTTTGTTCTGGCCTCAAAACCACAACCTTTGCACTGAATGATACTACTTGTGCAGAATTGTTAATAGAACTTCCAGCATATGACCCTGATCCATTATTTGTATTATTAGATCCATTGCTTGCTCCTGTGTTAGAATTAGCAGTTCTAATTGCAGAATCTGTAGCTACTTGTGAAGGAGAACCACCACTAGCTGGTCTATCAGTAATAGTTAATATATAAGTTGCAGTCACAGCATTATAATTAGAAGTAGCCTCTATTGATGCTGTAATAGTTGATGAACCTGTAGTCAGTATTGAAACTGCTGCTGTTGATGAATTCACGCTGGCAACATTTGTATCACTAGAAGAATAAGAAATGCTTAAGCCACTTATACTTGGAGTGCCAGCTAAAGTATAATTTGCGTCATCTGAATATTTTGATTGTGCGCTAAGCCCACTAATAGTAGGAGTTGCTTTACTTATATCTGCTCCGGTAGATGATTGATTAGTTATAGAATAGTTGCTTAAATCATCGCCTGAATAAGATGATGAAATAGTAACTAGTTTGCTAGTTCCTACATTAGCATCAAAAAAGGATCCTGAATAACTACCTGAAAAACTATCTCCACTAACTAATCCTGCATAAGAAATATTTGAAGTGTCCAAAGTAGCAGAAGTTGTCGCATCATAACTTTTATTTGAAGCTGTAATTCCAGAAACTGTTAATGCTTTTGCTGTTATGTTTGCAGTAGTGCTGGAAAGATCTGTAACTG
>CAYTJO010000060.1:2160-7916 GCA_964438215.1 uncultured Rhodospirillaceae bacterium | reverse complement strand
GGAGCAATTATTTCTATAATTTTAAATGCTTTTTTATTTAAAATAGTTTTATATATACAGTTTAATTATCTAAAATTACTGTGGATACCAGGAACACCCCTTGGTTTTAAGATTGTACTTGTTTTAAGTATTATTATCTTAATGAAACATTATTCAAATCTTAAAAAACTTTTTTAAAAAATAATTATCTTGACTTAGATAGTACTAATGATAATTTTTTTTTTAAGCATACATTTGTATTATGAATTTAGTTATAGTAGAGTCACCGGCCAAAGCAAAAACAATTATTAAATTTCTAGGCAATGATTATGATGTTATTGCTTCTTATGGGCATGTTAGAGATATAGAAGAAAAGAAGGGCATAGATGTAAATGAAAATTTTAAAATATACTATCAAAAGGATACTGTAGAGTCTAAATATCTAAATATTATTAGAAAAAGCATAAAAAATAAAAAAAAGCTATATCTTGCCACCGATCAAGACAGGGAAGGAGAAGCCATTGCTTGGCATATTAAATCAATATTAGAAGAAGATAACCTTTTAAAAGATATAAAAATACTAAGAATTACATTTAATGAAATTACAAAAAAAGCTATTTTAGAGTCACTAAATTCTCCTAGAGCTATAAATATGAACATGGTAAATGCTTATCAGGCAAGGAGATCCCTAGACTATTTAATGGGTTATTCATTATCTCCTCTTTTAATAAGAAAACTGCCAGGGTGTAAATCAGCTGGAAGAGTTCAATCAGTTGCACTAAAATTAATTACTGAAAGAGAAAATGAAATACATAAATTTAAACCTCAAGAATATTGGTCTATTGAGGTTCAATTACACTTAGAAAACAACAAAAAAATTGATGCTAAATTATATGAAATAGAAGGAAAAAAAATCACTAAGCTTAGCATAGAAAATGAAAAAAAAGCTCTAGAATTAATAAAAAAAATGTCTAACTCATCATTTAAGATTAAAGATATTGAAAGTAAAATTAGAAAAAATAACCCTTATCCACCCTTTATAACCTCTACTTTACAACTTGATGCAAGCAATAAACTTGCCTTTAGTCCAAGTAGAACCATGTCTCTAGCACAAAAACTATATGAAGGAATAAGTATAAATGGAGAAAATAAAGGATTAATCACATATATGAGAACTGACTCTACAAATCTTTCAAATGAATTTATTAAAGAAGCTAAAAATGTAATTGCCAAAGAGTTTGGAGAAAATTATGTTTATAATAGTGTAAGAACTTTTAAAAATAAGGTTAAAAATTCCCAAGAGGCCCATGAGGCAATTAGACCAAGTGACCCATTTTTAAAGCCAAGCAATCTACCTGCTTCTATGGAGCAAGATTTAAAAAAATTATATGATTTAATATGGCGAAGATCTTTATCGACTCAAGCTAATCAATCTATAATCAGAATTATTTCTATTAAAATAATAGATAATTCAAACCAAATGATCCTTAGTGCTTCTACTTCAGAATTAGAATTTGATGGTTATAAGAAGATTTATCAAGATGAAGAAATACATATTACAAAAAAAAATGAAGGAATTGATAAATTAACTAAAGATACAATAATAAACAAAGTTGAAACTGAAAAAAAGCAGCATTTCACTGAACCTCCACCTAGATATACAGAAGCATCATTAATAAAAAAGCTTGAAGAGTATGGAATTGGAAGGCCCTCTACTTAAGCTAACATCATGAAAAAAAACCAGCAAAGGGGCTATGTTGCCTTAAACTCTAAAAGATTTTTTCCTCAACCTAGTGGAAGAATTGTTACTTGCTTTTTAGAAAATTATTTTCATAAATATTTGGATTATAATTTTACAGCAACAAAAGAAGATGAATTAGATTTAGTATCTCAAGGAGAAAAAGATTGGAAGTCAGTACTGCATGAGTTTTGGGATGACTTCAATAATAGTGTTGAGACTACTCTTAAATTATCTAATACAAATGTATATGATTATATTAATGAGGCCATGAAAGAATACTTGTTTCCTGTCAAAGAAAAAAAAGAAAATAATGAAGCCAAGCTATGTCCAAAATGTAAAAAATCTAATTTATCTATTAAGATGAGAAAAAATGGATCAGGACCTTTTGTGGCTTGTACTAGTCATCCTGAATGTGATTATATTAGAAGCGAAGTATTTCCTGGAGATGCTACTGAAGAAACTTTAATTGAAAATAAAATATTAGGACATAAAAATAATATTGAGATTATACTCAAAAAAGGACCTTATGGACCTTATGTGCAACTTGGGTCAGATAAAGAAGATAAGAAAAATTTAAAAAGAGCTTCAATTCCTAAAAATATTAATATTAATGACATAGACTTATCATTAGCTAAAGAACTATTAGCTCTTCCTCGAGAAGTAGGGAAACATCCAGAAACTGGAGAAATGATAATAGCTAATAATGGAAGATATGGACCCTATTTAAAATATAATGGTACTTTCTACTCAATACCTAAAGATGAAAACCTTTTAACAATTGGTATAAACAGAGCTGTAGATATTTTATCAAAACCAAAAAAAAGCTCTAGTAGAGCAGTAAAACCTTTGAAAGAATTAGGAAAACATCCTGATGATAATGAAAATATATCACTTTTTAAAGGAAGATATGGATTATATATTAAATATAAAGAATTGAACTTTGGATTACCTAAATCTGCTGATCCTGAAAATATTTCAATAAAAGATGTTATAGATATAATTAAAAAAAAGAAAAAGAGGTAACTCTTGACAATAGCTGTTTTATTATTGTATTAAAAATTATGGCAAAACCTTCTTCAATAAAAATAAGACTAAATAGCACAGCAAAGACTGGATTTTTTTATGTCACAAAAAAAAATAATAAAACTATGACTGAAAAAATGGAGGTTAAAAAGTATGATCCAGTTGCTAGAAAGCATGTATTATTTAAAGAAGCAAAAATTAAATAAAATACTCGAATATTTTTCTTGCAAAAAACATTCCCTTCTATAAATTCTTTACAAATACTTCCCCATAAGCCAACTCTTATATGTGATGCTGATGAAGTTATTTTTGATTTTATGTATGATTTTCAGATCTTTTTAAGAAAGAAAAATCTTTTATTTAACTGGAAGAGTTATGCATTGACAGGTAACATAATTAAAAATGATAAGACTTCATTAAAAGAAGCTGATGTAAAAGAATTAATTAATAACTTCTTTAAAGAATGTACTCTTGAGATGAAAGTAGTAAAAGGTGCTGTTAAAACTTTAAATATAATTTCACAATATTTTAATATAGTAATTTTATCAAATATTCCTTTTGAATTTTATGATTTAAGATTAAGTGCACTAAATAATAATAATTTAAACTTTCCTTTTTTTGCTAATAAAGGAGAAAAAGGAACTTCTAGTTCAAATATTTTTAATATGTATAAAAATCAAACATTGTGATTTTTATTCTACTAGTTGGTGTAAAAATGAAAAAATATTACTTAATCAATTTCTAAAATATGGCTGATATTATTAAAAGGTTAGAAGAATTAGATATTATATTGCCTCAGGCCTCAAAACCTGTTGCAAATTATTCACCTTATGTAATAGCTGACAATAATATATATATATCTGGGCAGATTCCTTTCAAACAAGGGAATTTGATATATACAGGGAAAGTAGGCAAAGATATAGGAATAGAAGAGGCAAAAAAAGCATCAGCTCTTTGCTTGATAAATACTATTGCTGTTCTTGTTAATGCAACAAAAGGAAACCTAAATATTGTAAAATCATGTCTAAAAATTAATGTTTTTATTAATAGTGCAAATGATTTTTTTGAACAGCCTAATGTTGCTGATGGAGCTTCAGACTTAATAAAAAAAATTTTTCAGGAAAATGGAAATCATGCAAGATCCGCAGTAAGTTGTAATTCCTTGCCAAAAAATGCTGCTGTTGAAATAGACTCAATATTTCAGTTAAGACTTTGAAAAAAAAATATAAACTTGATATTTTTAATAGTATTAGTTCTATAAAGAAATCAGATTGGAACTTATGTAATAAAAATGGAAATTTATTTACTAGCTTCAATTTTTTAAAATTATTAGAGGATAGTAACTCTTTATCAGATCGCACAGGATGGCATCCCTACTATTTTAGTTGGTACAAAGAAAACTCTATTGAAGCTTGTTTAGCGGCATACAAAAAACTAAATAGCCAAGGAGAATTTGTTTTCGACCATTCTTGGGCAAATGTATTCCAAAGACTAAATTTAAATTATTATCCCAAATTAGTTGTAGCATCTCCCTTTACACCAATTACAGGAAGAAGACTTTTAACTCAAGATGAAAATAATATTGAATTAAAAAAAGTTCTAATTAATGACATAAAAGATTTTTGTATTAAAAAAAATCTTTCTAGCCTTCACATAAACTTTATAGATGATAAACAAATAAAACTTTATTTAGATAATAATTTTATAATAAGGTATGGAGAACAATTCCATTTTATAAATAATGGTTACTCATCTTTTGAAGAATTTTTAGATAAATTATCTTATAAAAAGAGAAAAGCAATTGTTAAAGAAAGAAATGCTATAAAAAAAATGGGACTAAATATTAGAATATTAAAAGGAGATGATGTTAATATTCAAGTTTTAGAGGAATTGTATAAACTATATATTACTACAATTGATAAAAAATGGTCTTATGATTATCTTACTAGAGATTTTTTTTTAAATTTAAAAAATTATCTTAAAGATAATCTAGTCATAATTATTGCATCTGAAGGATCAAATATAATTGCAGCTGCTCTTAATTTTATTTCTAATAATAGTTTATATGGTAGATACTGGGGAACAAAAAAGGAATTTCCTTTTCTACATTTTGAGATCTGCTACTATAAGGCTATAGAAATAGCTATTGAATTAAAATTATCTAAAGTTGAAGCTGGAGCACAAGGACCACATAAAATTAAAAGAGGCTATATACCTACTCTAACTTATAGTGCACATTTAATTTTTAATAAAGAGTTGCATAGTATATTTGACAAATATAATAAGCTTGAACAACAAAATATATTAAATGATATTAAAATCTTAAAAGAAGAATATTCCCCTTTTAAAGCTACTTCTCAAAAGTAAAAATAATCTTTTTATTTTTTATATTAATATTTACCAAACCACCATTTTTTAATTTTCCGAAAAGTATTTCTTCAGCAAGAGATTCTTTGATTTCCTTTTGAATGATTCTTTGCAAAGGTCTAGCTCCATATTTTATGTCATAGCCCTTTAATGCTAAATACTTTCTGGCCTCATTAGACAATTGTATTGAAATATTTTTTTCAGCAAGTTGCCCTTCTAAATAATTTATAGCCTTTTCAACTATATTATCCATAATGCTTGGTGATAAAAATTCAAAACTAATAATTGAATCTAATCTATTTCTAAATTCTGGAGAAAACATTTTATTAATATCTTGCATATTATCGTCATTTGATTTTTTTCCAGTAAATCCTATTTTATTTTTATCTAGATTTGAAGCTCCAACGTTTGATGTCATTATTAATATTATATTTCTAAAGTCTACAGTTCTTGAATTATGATCAGTTAATTTACCATAATCCATAATTTGCAATAGTATGTTAAAGATATCAGGATGAGCTTTCTCTATTTCATCTAATAGTAAAACTGCATATGGATTTTTATTTACAGCTTCTGTGAGAGCTCCGCCTTCATCAAATCCGACATAACCTGGAGGTGAGCCAATGAGTCTTGATATACTGTGTCT
>CAYTJO010000060.1:1768-2150 GCA_964438215.1 uncultured Rhodospirillaceae bacterium | reverse complement strand
AATAATTTGATATTCAACACTTTAGCTAAAACTATTGCAATTTCTGTCTTACCTACTCCAGTAGGTCCTACAAATAAATATGAGCCAATAGTTTTCTCTTTTTCTCTAAGACCTGACCTCGATAGTCTTACAACTCTACTAAGCTCATTTATTGCCTTGTCTTGACCAAATACTGATAATTTCAAGTTTTTTGTTAAATTTTTTAATACCCTATTGTCTTCTCTATTAATATTTTTAGAAGGTATTCTAGCTATTTTTGCAACAATATCTGCAACTTCTTTTGAAGATATAATTTTATTTTAGCTCGCCTTTATGTTCTGTGCAGCACCGCTCTCATCTAAAATATCAATTGCTTTATCTGGCTATTTTCTTTCATGTATAT
>CAYTJO010000060.1:0-1758 GCA_964438215.1 uncultured Rhodospirillaceae bacterium | reverse complement strand
TTTAATATTTTTATAGCATCCGCAGTACTAGGTTCATCTATATCAATTTTTTGAAATCTTCTAGCTAACGCACTATCTTTTTCAATATATTTTCTGAATTCTGAATATGTAGTAGAACCTATACACCTCAAAGTTCCGTTTGCTAAGGCCGGCTTTAATATATTTGAAGCATCTATGGACCCACCTGAAGTAGCTCCTGCGCCGATAACTGTATGTATCTCATCTATAAATAAAATATTATCTCTATTAGCAGTTAATTCTTTCAATAAATTATTAAGCCTTTCTTCAAAATCTCCCCTGTATCTGGTTCCAGCTAGCAATGTAGCCATTTCCAAAGAAAAAACTTTGGTACTTAGTAATACTTTAGGTACTTTTTTTTCTACTATTTTTTTTGCTAATCCTTCTGCCAATGCTGTTTTTCCTACCCCTGGATCACCTACAAACAGTGGATTATTTTTAAGCCTCCTGCATAGAATTTGAACGGTTCTTTCTATTTCTTTTTCTCTTCCTATTATAGGATCTATTTTATTTTCTTCTGCCTTCTTATTTAAATTAGTGCAAAATGTTTTCAAAATACTTTTATTACTGACTTTTGCTTCTTCTTCAACCTGGTCATTACCAATAGTTTTTCTTTGGTCTAAATTTTTGTCTTTTCTATGGCTTATATATGACACTACCTTTAACCTTGTAAGCTTTTGCTTTTCTAGAAAAAAAACTGTAAAGTTATCTCTCTCTGAGTAAACTGCAACTAAAATGTTTAGAGCTTTCACCTCTCTCTTTCCAGAACTTTGTACATGTTGAGCAGCTCTTTTCAAAACTCTTTCAAATGCTGCAGAAGGAGTTGGTCTAGTCTCATCTAAAACTACAATATCTTTTAATTTATTTTCTATAAATTGCTCTAGGTCATTAATTATTTTATTGTAGTTAACTTTATAAAAAGAGAATAAACTTTTAACTTCCTCATCTTTGCAAAGTTCTAACATTAAGTGCTCTAGAGTAAGAAATTCATGCTTTTTTAGCTTTGCCATTTCAAATGCATTTTGAATACTTATTTCTAATTCTTCTGATATCATATTACTGCTTTTGCACCTTGCACTCTAAAGGGTGTTGATTAATTCTAGCAAACTCTATCACCTGATTGGCTTTTGTTTCTGCTATATCTAATGGGAATACCCCACAAATACCTTTTCCTTCATTATGTATTAAAAGCATAATTTTTTTTGCATCCTCGTAGTTTTTTTTAAAAACTGACTGTAGAACATATATTACAAACTCCATAGGAGTATAGTCATCATTTAACATTATAACTACATACATATCAGGTTTTTTAAGTTTAACTTTTTCTTTTGTTAATAAGTTATTATCATTATTTAAAGTCATATACATAATATATAAGAAGTTTTTGTATAAGCAACTTAATTGAATGACCTATAAATTATTTTTAACTCCATATTTCTCCAACAAAATTTTCACTTCTAACACTAAACTGTTCAAATTCTTATCACTTTCAGCCTCACACCTTACTATTAAAGCTGGTTGAGTATTTGATGCTCTCAATAACCACCATCCTCTGCGAGTATTTACTCTTATACCATCAATAGTATTCACGTTAGAATATTTTTTTTTGGTCTTAGCAATACATTTTTTAATAATTTCAAACTTAATTTTATCATCACAATATATTTTTATTTCAGGAGTACTTACTAATTTTGAAAAAGGTCTTAATAATTTTTTTATTATTTTTTTATCAGATAAAAT
>CAYTJO010000059.1:0-7918 GCA_964438215.1 uncultured Rhodospirillaceae bacterium | reverse complement strand
ATTTGAAAAGTTAGGAGTAAAATTTGTAAAAAAACCAGATGATGGAAAAATGAAGGGATTAGCATTTATAACTGATCCAGATGGTTATTGGATAGAAATTTTACAAGCTAACATGATAGAAAAAAATTCAGGAACAAGTGAATAAAAGAAATAATATAGATATATGCTTTTTTTTATTTAGCTTTTTTATTTTATTGCTATTAATATTCCCTTTTTTTGAAATAGGAAATAGAGTAAATCCGTTTATACTTGGTATACCCTTTTCACTTTTTTGGATAATAACTTGTATTATTTTTCAGTTTGTTGGAATAGCGATTTTTTTATTTTTTGATAAGGAAGAATAGAGTATGGAAAAATGGCATATCGCCCTTGTGGCTATATCAGGATACCTAGTTTTAGCATTTCTTATTGGAGTCTTAGCAGGAAGAGGAAGATCTTTTTTTTCATTATCTGAGTATGCAGTCGGTGATAGGTCTTTTAATCTGTTTATCATGTGGTTCTTAATGGGAGGTACTATATTTTCGGCATTTTCTTTTTTAGGAGGACCAGGTTGGGCATACTCTAAAGGAGCTGCATCTTTTTATATATTAGTTTATTGCACCTTAGGTTTAATGCCCTGGTACGTGATAGGTCCAAAAGTTTCAAAAATAGGAAAAAAAAATAACTATATTACGATGGGTGACTTTTTAGGTGATAGATTTCAATCTAGAATATTAACTGTATTAGTTGGTATAGTAGCTATTCTAGCTTTTATTCCTTATTTAACATTGCAAATTAAAGGCATGGGATACATTTTTAATGTTTTAACTTATGGAAATATTCCTTATTGGTTAGGTGCTTTGTTCTCGTTTGGTATTGTTGTAGTTTATGTTGCAACTAGTGGAGTTAGAGGTGCAGCATGGAGTGATGTATTCCAAGCTATATTGATGTTAACTATTGCATGGATTCTTGGAATATATTTTGTAAATTCTCTGCATGAAGGACTAGGAGACATGTTTACAAAAATAACCCAAGAAAACTCTGATTTTTTAGTTATAGGAAGAGAAAAATCTTTGATGTCAGAAGCAAGATATAGCAGTAATATAATTGTATCAATGATTGGATTTGTTATGTGGCCTCATTTGTTTACAAAATCATTTACAACTACTGAAAAAAGAATAAAAACTACAGTTGCAGTTTATCCGATATTTGCGTTATTTCTTATACCAGTTTTGCTCATTGGATTTTCTGGTATAGGAGTGGTACCTCAAACTGAGTTAGATAGACCAGGTCAAATTTTACCTTATTTAATTACCAATCACTTAACAAATTCTGGTATTTTATATGGTATAGTAGGTGCTGGTGCACTAGCAGCTGCAATGTCTTCTTCTGATGCTATCACTCATGGAGCTTCAGTATCATTTGGTAGAGATATTTGTAAAGCACTATTTCCTAGAATTAAAGAGAACTTAGAATTATGGATTATGAGAGTAGCAGTTTTTTTAATAGGTTTTATTGCTTATTTTATAGCAATTTTTGGAAGTGATGGTCTCATTCAGTTATTGTTAGGCGCTTATGGTCCAATAGCACAATTAGCTCCAGGTGTATATACAGCACTGTTTTATAAAAAAGCAAATGCAACATCAATTATTTTAGGACTAATAGGAGGAGTTTTAGTAACTATTTACTATCAATATTTTTCAGTGAACACTGTTTACGATTTACACCCTGGATTAGTAGGTTTATTAGTTAACCTTTTAATAGTATTTTTAGGAAGTATGTTACTAAAGCAAACTAGAGAAGAGGAAGAAAAAGCAAAAGAGTTTACAACTATTTAAAAGATATAAACTCTTTTATAAAAAATTAATTTAAAATATTCATAGCCTTTTCATAACTTTGGAAAGCCAGCTCTGAATTTTTATGTTCATTGTCAACTACTAATTTTCTTAATTCAATTACTTCGTTCTTTTGATCTGCACTTAATGAAGCACTCTTTAATTTTGTATCAATCTGGCTAATTTCACCTTTCATGCACCCAGCAAAAAGATTTGAACTTAAAAAAATTGATGTAATTGTTATTAAAATAAATTTATTCATTTTTTTCTCCTTTTAATAAGTGAGGAGATATTTTTGTCTCCTCACTTTTATTTAAATAATCAACTTCCTATACGTAAATAGAAAGTGACTAGATCTAAAATTTTAGACATAGACCACCTCCTTTCATAATTATTATTAAAAATATAATATAAAATTAGTTAAAGCTACTACTAAAATTATTTTAGAAGGTTTTTATTGCTTCATTCAATCCATCTAGTATGAACTGAATAGAAAGAGCAGCTAAAATAATAGCAATAATTCTTGATAATACCTGTAATAGTTTTTTTGAAATAAACCTCTCTGATTTAATAATAAGAAGAAATAGTAAACAAGTAATAAATAAGACTATAAATAAAGAGATTATATGGGTTATTGTATACAAAATATTTTTAGATGTAACACTCGAAGAGACTATTACTGAAGTAATAGCTGCAGGACCTGCTAATAGAGGAATAGCTAAGGGAAACACTGATGTAGTTATTGTTTTTGATTGAATTGATTTTTCTTTGCGAGCTGATCTTTTATCCAATAACATTTCTATAGAAATCAATAGTAGAATTATTCCTCCTGCTATTTTAAAAGAATATAAAGATATATTTAAATGATTTAATATTGGTTTGCCAACAATTAGGAAGAATACTAATATCAAAAATGCTAAAGAGGTTGCTTCAACGGCAATTTTATTTTTATTATCTTTAATTCTTTGTAATAAAGTAAGAAATATAGCAACGGTCCCTAATGGGTCAATTACAACAAAGTAGAAAATAAAGGATCTTGAAAACATTTCTAAAGCTTCATAAAACATAAATTCATCATATATTAAAAATATTTTAATAGAACTAGAAATAAAAGATTAAGAGAGGCTAAATAGCCTCTCTTAAAGGAGGACTACAATATTATCTATACATTTTTCATGCCTAATTTATTTAAATTTTGATTTTACTTTAGAAAAGTAGGAAAAAGTTAGAATAGATCCTATAATCATATGCTCAGCTAGGGTTAACACATATAAGGTTTTATCTAAAAATGATAAATTCGATAAAATATTGAATATAAATCCTAAAAAAATCATTGCTATATATAGCCTAAGACCAAATTTTGAAAAATTATATATTTTATAGAGTGAAAAAAACCAAATTCCTGCATATAACAGCATAATTAAAAGACCAGTAGATATTTCATAAAAATTATAATTATTTTTATAAAAAATCTTTATAGCAATAATAATTGATATGAAACTATTTGCTAAGATAAGACTTTTATATAACTTTACTATTTGACTTATTATCATTAAAAGTTAAGTTTTTTAACAAACTTCAAACAAAGCTGCAGCTCCTTGTCCTCCTCCTATGCACATAGTGACTACAACATTTTTAGCTTTTCTTCTTTTGCCTTCTATTAGTGCATGTCCAACTAAACGAGAACCAGACATACCGTAAGGATGTCCGACTGCAATAGATCCCCCATTAACATTTAATTTGTCATTAGGTATTCCTAACTTATCTCTACTATAAATTACTTGAACAGCGAATGCTTCATTTAGTTCCCATAAATCAATGTCATCCATAGTTAGATTGTTTCTTTCAAGAAGCCTAGGAACTGCATATACTGGGCCTATTCCCATTTCGTCAGGTTCTAGACCGCATACTGCTAATCCTCTAAATATTCCTATCGGTTCAATATTTCTTTTTTCAGCAAGTTTGGAATCCATTATTACACATGCAGAAGCACCATCAGATAATTGACTTGCATTTCCTGCTGTGATTGTTTTGTCTTCACCTAAAACAGCTTTAAGACTTCTTAGACCTTCTATATTTGTTTCTGGTCTTACTCCTTCATCTTGCTCAAGAGTTACTTCAATTTCTGAAATCTCACCAGTTTCTTTATTTTGAACTAATTTAGTAGAAGGTAAAGGCACTATCTCATCATCAAATTTTCCTGCTTGTTGAGCTGCAGCAGTTCTCATTTGACTTTGAAGCCCGTATTCATCCATTTGTTCTCGTGAAATGTTATATCGTTCAGCAACAACTTCTGCAGTTTCTAACATTGACATGTAAAGCTCAGGTTTATTTTTTAGAATCCAGTTTTCATGTATATGATGTTTATTAGAATGATCATTTTGTACTAGACTTATTGATTCTAATCCTCCTCCTATAGCTACAGGAACATTGTCCACAATAACTCTTTGCGCTGCCATCGCTATAGTTTGCATTCCAGATGAACAAAATCTATTAACAGTTACCCCTGCAGTAGAAACAGGCATGCCCGCACGAATAGCACATTGTCTAGCAATATTTACACCTGTTGCACCTTCAGGAGTTCCGCATCCCATGATTACATCTTCAACTTCTTGAGGATCTATATTTGCTTTTTCCATAGCGTGTTTCATTGCGTGAGCACCTAAAACAGCACCATGGGTATTATTAAAAGCACCTCTATAGGCTTTTCCTATTGGAGTACGTGCTGTTGATACTATTACTGCTTCTTTCATATTTTCTCTCCTTTGATTTAATTTCTCTTTTTAGGGTTAGTAGTATCTGGAACATATGAACCAATGCTTTTGTTAGATTGTTTTAGTTCATTTAATAAGTTAGATTTTGGCCAAGATAAATCATCAGCATTTCTATGAGAATCAATTTCTTGGGTAATTTTATCTAATCCAATTTTATCGGCTTGCCACATTGGACCTCCTCTATGTGAAGGGAATCCATAGCCATTTATATAGCACACGTCTATGTCAGAGGCTCTAAGTGCATGACCTTCTTCTAATATTCTTGTTCCTTCATTAATCAGTGCGCCATGTAGGCGAGATAAAATTTCTTCAGTAGAAATTTCTCTAGGATTTATACCTTTTTCTCTTCTTACTTCTTCTATAATTTTTAAAACTTCTGGGTCAGATTCTCTTTTTCTAGTTGCTGGATCATATTTATAAAAACCTTTCCCAACTTTTTGACCAAATCTACCTAGTTCACATAGCCTATCAGCAACTGTTGAGGCATATTTTTTGCCTTCATAATAATTTTCTTCTTTATGTCGTTTTCTTATTCTCCATCCTACATCATTTCCTGCTAGATCATTAACAGCAAATGGCCCCATAGCCCATCCCCATTCTTCGGCTGCGGAGTCAACTTGTTCAGGCGTGGCTCCCTCTTCAACTAAAAGGTGTGCTTGCATTACATATTGGTGAAACATTCTGTTCCCTACAAACCCATCACAATTACCAGCAATAATACCTACTTTTTTAATTTTTTTAGCTAGATTCATAAGTGTTGCTAATATATCTAAACTTGTTTCTGTACCTCTAACTATTTCTAATAAGCGCATTACATTAGCAGGACTAAAAAAATGTGTTCCAACTACTTCAGAAGGTCTTTTTGTAGCACTGGCTATTTCATCTATATCTAAGGTAGATGTATTGGATGCTAGGATAGCTCCATCTTTTGCTAAATTATCAATTTTATTAAAGACTTCTTTTTTAATATTCATTTCTTCAAATACAGCTTCAATAATAATATCTGCATCTTTCATTACATCCCAATCTAAAGTAGGGGTTAATAAGTTCATTCTTTTATTCATATTGTCTTGAGAAAGTCTTCCTTTAGAAACAGTTGCAGCATAATTATTTTTAATTATATCCATACCTTTATTTAACAATTCTTCATTCGTTTCTATGATACTTACAGGTATACCAGCATTAACAAAACTCATTGCAATACCTCCTCCCATAGTTCCACATCCTAATACAACAGCTTTGCTTATATCTCTTAAAGGAGTGTTTTTATCTAGACTAGGAATTTTATTGGCCATTCTTTCTGAAAAGAATGAATGAATTAGTGCTGCAGATTCATCTGAGTCATGGCAAACCTGAAATAATGCTCTTTCGTTTTTTAATCCATCTTCAAAATCTAAATTTACAGCTCCTCTGACAGCTTCAATACATCTTAATGGCCCTTCTCTACCTCGCAGTCTCGGAGTGACTTTCTTAATTGCATTATCAAAAATATCATCAGATATATTTGATATTTTTTCATTTCTTTCTTTCGATTTCGGGTGTGAATTATTAGTAATGATGCTTTTGGAAAATACTATTGCTTTTTCAATTAATTCATCAAGACTATTTACCTCATAGACTTCTTCTACTAATCCTTCTTTAAGTGCTTTGCTTGCTGGAATAGGGTTCCCGCTAGTAATCATTTCAA
Organism: uncultured Rhodospirillaceae bacterium; assembly: GCA_964438215.1. Taxonomy (GTDB): domain Bacteria; phylum Pseudomonadota; class Alphaproteobacteria; order TMED109; family TMED109; genus JAYYAX01. Next base: position 1,643 of record CAYTJO010000059.1, on the reverse strand, counting down.
GTGCAATTTCTGGTCCTACTAGTCTAGGAAGTCTTTGTGTTCCTCCAGCTCCAGGCAGCAACCCTAATTTAACTTCTGGTAATCCCAATAAAGTTTTTGAATTTGCTACTCTATAATGACACCCCATTGCCAGTTCCAATCCTCCTCCCAAGGGAGTTCCATGAAGTGCGGCAACAATTGGTTTGTTAGATTTTTCAAATTCAAAAATTACTTCATTTAAATTAGGTCCCTGCATAGGTTTACCAAATTCACTAATATCAGCTCCTGCAAAAAATGTTCTTCCTTCACCACACAATATTATACATTCTATATCTTTGTTATTTAAAAAAAGATTAAGTGTTTCAACCAATCCTTTTCTTACATCATAAGATAATGCGTTAACAGGGGGATTAGTTCCTTTTATTAATCCAATATTACCATCAATTTCAAAAGTTATAGCTAGTTTGCTCATTTTTTCTCCTAAAAAGTTTCATATTTACCATCAATTGAATTAGTTATTCTCCCAACTTTAATTTTTACATCACACTCCTTGTTAATTTTGGAAACATCAATAAATTCTTCTAAATCGTTTTCATCAAAATATTTAATAAACCAATTTTTTATCATATCAAAATTGTTTTCAGGAATTTTCTCAATATCCTTTTCAATTATCGTAAAAGTAGATCTTACTTTATCTTTTCTTCCGTGCCTATGAGTAATTTCAACTTGAAAGTTAACAAGATATTTCATATTTACTTTTCATTCTAACATTTTTATTATAATTTCAAAGTATGAAGTTTTACCATAAAGTATTATTTTTCATTATTATTATAACATTAGCAGAGGGTTGTAGTTACTTAAAAATAGATAATAAAAAAGACAGTAATATTAGTGCTTATTATAATACTGATGGATTTTTTGCCGGTTTTGTTCAAAAGAAGAATGGGTTAATTAGAGCATGTGAATTTTCTACAAATGGAAATATACTAAGTTGTTCTAAATGGTTTGATGAAGAACTGCTAAAGCAAGGACAAAACCAAGGATTGAACGAAGAGGATATTTAAAAGCTAATTTTTATTTAACCTATACTCCATATACTTTGAAGTATTTTTTGCCACTATTTTTCCAAAATATTGTTCCACAACTTTTAAAGATAAGTCAATACCAGATGAAACACCCGCAGATGTATATACAGTATCTAAAGTATATCTTTTATTAATAACATTAGTTGAAGGACTAATCTCTTTAAGAAGATTTTCCGCGCTCCAGTGTGTGGTTGCTTTTTTATTTTTTAAAAGGCCAGCAGTCGCTAATAAAAGGGAACCTGTGCATACAGATAATATTAAATCTAATTCTTTTTTGCTTTTAATCCATGATATTACTTCTTTATTCCCTAAAAGCTTTCTAGTTCCTTTTCCTCCAGGAAGTAGCAAAATATCAATTTGAGGAGTATTAATAAAACTATAATCACTTGTAACTTTTAATCCTCCTGTTGTAACTATGGATTTATTTTTTTCTGAAATAGTAAATACTTTAAATGGAGAAGGTTTCATATAGATTTCATGAATATTACCTTAACCCTTGAATAAGAATGAAAATAATCGCTGTCATTGGTTCTGGTATTTCTGGAATTTCAGCTGCTTATTATTTAAATAAGCTGAAAT
>CAYTJO010000058.1:0-8061 GCA_964438215.1 uncultured Rhodospirillaceae bacterium | reverse complement strand
TTACAATTCTTATCTATCAAAGGTCTTTATAATGCCATGGGACATGAGAATAGAAATAATAAAAGTCCACAATATACCGATCATTGTTTTACTGGTGATTATCCAACTGAACTGGTTGATAGAGACTCTGGGAATTTATCTACACAACTCTCACTATTAAATGATAATTAGATTTAGCTATTTTTTTGTATAAGGGTTCTTAGAAACCTTTAAATTGATTCTTATAGGTACTCCCTCAAGGTTAAATTTCTTTCTAAGCCTATTTTTAAAAGATCTAAGTCTTGAAACATCTAATTTTTTTTTAGTATTACAAAACAGAGAAAATGTTGGTGGTCTAATTTTTGTTTGACTAATATATCTAAACTTAGTAGAGATAAAAGACTTTGATTTAATAGAATTCATGTCTATAAACTCAGAATGCAACCATTGATTTAACTCTGATGTTTTAATTTTTTTATTCCATTTAAAATAAATAGTCTGAATATGATCTAATATTATATTTTTACAACTTTTATTTAAAGCTGATATAAATATAGCTGGAACATCTTTTATATCAAAAAAATAAGAGTTTATTTTTGAAAGAATTTCTGTTTTCACCTTTATTTTTTCTGTGACTAAATCCCATTTATTAAAAACTAGTAGTATTGCTCTTCCTTCATTAATGATATATTTAGCAAGGCTAAGCTCTAAATTTGTAAAAGGTAAATTAGCATCAAATACCAATATTACAATATTGGCATAGCGAATTTCTTTCCTAGAAAAATAATTAGATGATCTTTCTAACTCATTTTTATATACCTTTGTTTTTCTCTTTACTCCTGCTGTATCAACTAAATCAAATAAGTGATTTTTATAATCTATTTCTTCTTTAACCGAGTCTCTTGTTGTTCCAGCCTCAGAGCTTACTATTACTCTACTGCTGCCATAAATATTATTAAAAATAGTTGATTTTCCTGTATTAGGCTTTCCAGATATAGATAAACTAATTTTTTTTTCTGCCTTTTCAGCAATTATATTTGATGTATTTTTTTTATCAAAAAAATTATCACCAAAAAAAATCTTTATTATATTATTGACTACTAATTGAGAAGATTTGCTTTTACCTGTTATTTCTACAGGCGTCCCGAATCCTAACTCATAACCTAAGTTTTTAAAATTTTTAGATTGTTTTAATTCTACTTTGTTTGCTAATAAAACTACTTTTTTCTTAAATTTTCTTAAATAATCAGCACAATGATAATCTTCATTTGTTAACTCATTACTGCCATCTATCAAAAAAAAAATTAAGTCTGATTCTTTTATTTTCTCTAACGTATATTGATAAGAAAGCTTATTTATTTTTTTGTTATCAATTCTCAGACCTGCTGTATCTACAAGAACAAGCTGACTATTCCCAGTTTTATATTTAATTTCCTGAAAGTCTCTTGTTAAACCTTCTTGTGTTCCCACAATAGCTTCTTTTTTCCCAATAATAGTATTAAATAATGTAGATTTACCTACGTTTGGTTTGCCAACTAATATTACTTTGGGAATAGTGTTAATCAATGGAAAAAATAGTTGAGTTTTTAAACATAATAAAAACCTCTTTTTTAACTATTACAGGAGAGGTGATTGGCGTTCCCGGCAAACTATATTTTTTTTCTAACTCTCCAGTATAAGGGTTTACAATAATTAAGTTTTTATTTCCCCCTACAACTATTATCTTGCTATTTATTAAAACTGGAGAAAACCATATGTCATGGTTATCCCCTTTAGAATACTTTTCTATTTTAGCTATCCATCTTATCTTTCCGTTTTTTAAATCAAGATTTATAATTTCCTTATTATTATGTATTACATAAATACTATTTCCATTGACCAAAGGTGTTTGAGTAGTATTTAAATATTGTTCCCAAACCTGATTTCCATTTTTTTTATTTAAGGCAAAAATTTTTCCGCTTGTACTAGCAATTACAACTAAATTCTTTAGTACTACAGGATTAGCGTCTATATCAGTAAATGAATTTGAAGTTTCTGATTGTTCTATATTAACTGATGACTGTTTCCAAATTTCTGCACCGTTTGTAAGATTTAAAGCAAAAACATCTCCATTTGAATAGGGAGTCAAAACTAGATTTCCGTCAACTGCAACTTTAGGCTGGCCTATAATAGAAGTAGGGTTCTGTATTCCCTGATGCTCCCATATTAAATTACCATTACTTTTATCAAATACCAATGTTCTGTTATCTAAAGTAAGAATAATTACTTTATTTTCTACTAAAGTTGGAGATGCTATAATGGGAGTTTGTGTATTTTTTTTCCAAATTATTTTACAAGTTTTTAAGTCTACACATAATATTTCAGCATATGGAGAACTTATAAATAAAAAGTTTTCATCAACTGCGATTCCTCCACCTATGTTATGTCCCTTATCTTTTTTAATAACTAGATTTTTTTTCCAATTTAGTTTTTTATTTACCAGATCAAAAGCATAAACATTACTTAATGCATCTAGAAAAAACAGCTTATTATTGCTAATGATTGGTTGGGATAAGATTTTTTCACCAGAACTTTCTCCTTTGCCTGATATAATTCTATTGTATTTATTAAATTTACTTTCTGATAGGAAATTAAATGAAATATGTGAAGGAGAATTAAAACTCTGTTTCCAGTTTTCTATATTTATTGGGTCAGTCAGTTCTATTTTACTAGAAGACAAATTATTTTTTTTAATGCTCCCAATATCCTTCAAAACTGAAATTCTTTTTCCTGCTAAAGGTATTTTTTTTTTTTCAAAACCTAAGAACTCACCTGTACCACACGCTGAAAAAATAATCCCTAGCGATATATATATAAATAAATTAACTATTGCCTTCATCATTTAATTTTATATTATTTAACATTTCTTGTGCTCTTTTCCTTAAAGATGGAGTAGAGAGCTGTTCATTTAAAATCTTAGTAAAATCCTTACTTGCTGCCTCCATATTTCCTTCTGCAAACAAAAAATGTCCTCTTAACTCATGACCAAGCAAAGACCAATAATCTCCATAAGATAGAAGTAAATTTATATTTTTTTGAAACTCATTTTTGTTATTCATACCCATATAAGCAACTGATATGAAATAATGCTTTAGCTTTCCTAAGGTAGCCAATTCTTTATCCTTTAATTGTATTTTTGACAAATGATTTATAGCCCCTGAGAAGTCCTGTCTTTTTAGATAAATTTTTGATAATAATAGATTTGATAATACTTCATGCCCAGAATGTCCTAGCTTAGTTAATTTTTCTAATTCTTTTATTGCTCTATCTTCATCATTATTAATAATAGATATAATTTCTATCAAGTACCCGGATAATCTAATATCTTTATTTTCTTTGTTATGGTTAATATAAGATAATGTAGCTATTATGATTATTAAAACACTTGATGTAATTAAAATTATTTTTTTATATTTATAAAATAAAGTTTTTATCTTTTCTAAAGTTACCTCTTGATCTATGTCTGAAAATGGATCACTCAAAATTTCCTCTCAGTCTTGTAAAGTATAATAACTATTTATAATTAAGGTTATAAAAAATATAAAGTAAAATTTTAACCTCTACCTACAAAAGGCATACTATTGGCCATAATTGTAGTAGATAATATGTTAGTATCAAGTGGTAATCTAAATATATGTACAACTGTCTTTGCTACATCGTTGACATCGATAACTGGCTCTGAAACTTTTATTCCACTAGCCTGTACTATACCATTTTTAAAGCTTTTAGTTAATTTAGTCTCTGCGTTACCTATATCTATCTGACTACAAACTATATTATCCTTTCTTCCATCTAACGAAATAGATTTCGTTAAACCAGATATAGCATGTTTTGATGTAGTGTAAGGGGCCGTTCCAGGTCTAGGAGAAAAAGCCGCTATAGAACCATTATTAATAATTCTACCTCCTTTTGGTTTTTGTCTTTTCATTAAAGCATATGCATGCTTAGCACACAAAAACATCCCATTAATATTTATATCAATGACCTTTTTCCAATTTCTGTATGAAATTTTATCAATTGAACTAGGTTTTGATCCAATACCAGCATTATTAAATAATAAATCTATCCTTCCAAAAGATCTGTAAACTTCTTTAAAAAGATTTTTTACATTATCTTCCCTAGATACATCGCATTTGAAAACTATTGCTTTTCCTCTATATTTTTTACTTATACTTAGCTTTTTTGTTTCTTGTAAACTTCTTAGAGTTCTTCCAATTAAAAATGTGTTTACTTTTTCACGCAAGAGAGCTAAAGCTACAGCTCGACCTATTCCAGAACCTGCTCCAGTAACTAATGATACCTTATTATTTATGTCCCTAACTCATTAATAATAGCTTTTTTTTAACAAGGGATTAATAACCTCTTCCACTAAATTAATACCAACTCCACATTTACATCCTGGACAAGTTTTACAAACTTCTAAACCTAAATCAATAGCTTTATCTAAAAGTATTTTTTTTTCAGACTCAGGAATTAATGGATCTATATATTTACGCTGTAATTTTAAAAAAGAGAATGGATTACCATACTCAAACTTTTCACTAGTTGATATATCTTTAGTGTCATTCTTTTTATGAAGAGGACAATTATGTAAACAAGCATAACATTCTATACATGCAGTGAGGTTATGGTAACTCTTATCTGCCTCGATATTTAAATTATTTTTATTAGCTATATTATTAAATCCTACTAATTGTCGAGAGATATTGTCTCTTTTAACTACTAAGTCTTTTACTACAGGCAAAGTAGATAAAGGACTTATTAAGTCATTTTCTTTAACTCTAGCTCTACAAGCTAATCTAGGTTTTCCATTTACATCTATAGTACAAACTCCGCAGTTTCTAGCTCTACAACCATAGCGGAAAGATAGATCATCTATACTATCTTCTTGAGCTTGCAAAAGAACATCTAAAACCATAGGTCTTTCATTAGGGGTTCTCTTTTTATAGGTATATTCTACTTCAAAAGTTTTTTTCTTTCTAAATAATACGATTCTTACTTTTAAATTATCAGAGCCCACTACTTATTACCTATTAATTTCTGCTGGAGCAGCTTCTAGACTACCCGCCTGAATTTCTATTGAATTAGCTTTAGAACCAAGTATTTTTTTATATTTAGTTTCTATTATTCTATCCCTTATTGAACTAGGAAGAATTCTTATAATTTTTGCATTATATAATCTATATAATTCATTTATTTTAAATCTTATTAATGTTTTCAAATTAGTTTTTTCTTTTTCAATTTTTTCTACTTTTAATTTACTAGAGCTATGCTCTTTGAAAACTAATGTTGAAAAAGGCTTAGAAAATATTTTCTTTCTTTTGCCATCTAATCTTACATGACCTCCTAAGCTATAATCTCTATTTAATGAAGCCAAGGTTACTGCTTTAGCCGATAGAATCATATTTTGGAGTTCAATTTTTTCTATAAGTTGTTGATTCCAAAACATTTCATTTGGAACAAAAATATCTTCAACTTTTGAGTTCAAATCATCTAAATAGTTTTGCATTTCCAACAAACTTTCTTTTTTTCTAGCTGCACCTATAGATTTCCAAGAATTTCTTTGTAGTTCAATTTTTAATTTGTATGCTTTTAGTTTACCTTTCTTATTTAATAACTTAAAAAATTGTTGATAATAACTATCAAAATTTCTTTCATCTATTTCAACTTGATTTTTCTTAGCATATTCAGCCGCATCTTTTCCAGCTCTGTATCCAAAAACAGCTACCTCAGTTAATGAAGTAGATCCTAGCCTATTTGAACCAACCAATCCTCCCATTGCTAGTCCTGCAGCATAAAAACCTAATATTGGATTTATCTTCTTGTGCTCTTTTTCAAGGTATAAAACCCTGCCAAATTCATCAACTCTTATACCTCCCATCATGTAGTGTGCACTAGGTCTAACTTCCCAAGGAATTTCAGCTTTACCTGCTTCTTTTCCTAAAGCTTGTCTAGCATTATTATAAGCTGAAGGCAAAGCAGATTTAAGATATTCCATAAAAAACTTTCCTGATCTTTTAGCTTTTTTATTTTCTGTCATGTCAAGAAATGCACCTCCATTTGGACTCCCTCTTCCGTCTGCTACAGCTCTCATTATAGCCTCAGAACATTCAGCTCTTGTTCTTAAATAAACACTATCTAGTATTACTTTATTGTTTTTATCCCTTATAACACCTAAAAAACTTCCAGTAGCCGGTTCTCCGGCCAACAAGCCTTCATAAGAAGGAGGAGAAGCAAGACAAAAAGGTAAAAACTGTATTTGTTCCATGTCAACCATATGTGCACCTGCTCTTATTCCAATAGCATAACTATCTCCTGTATTGCCCCTCATAGTATCTGTTTTAGGAAAAAATAAGGTGGATAAACCTCCTGCAGCTATTATCACTGCCTTTGCATTTATTGATAAAAGTTTTCCTTGACAAGCATCATAAGCTATACCACCAATTATTCTTCTAGAGCTAGAGTCTTTAACAACATCTAAAAACCAACAATCTTCATAGTATTCAATATTTTTATACTTTATAATAGTATCCCAATTAACGTGCCCAAATGAAAGCCCACTATTTTTGTGTCCCACTGAACGAGACTTGTTATGTCCACCCATAGCTATTGCCAAGGTTTTAGGAGTATTTCTTTCTTTATTTATACTTGGTCTAAGTCCATTTTCCCTTAGTCTATCATATGCTACTTTACTATCTTTAGCGAATGCCTCTGTAATTTTTTTATCAGGTAAATCCCCACCAGCTAGTTTTATATTATTCGCTAATACTTCTTCACTATCTTTATCATCTCCTGCTTCCCTGACAGTCATTATACCTTCACATATTTTAGTATCCGAAGACGCTAAAGGATCTTTTGAAATAACAATAACATTTAAACCTGACTCAGCTACTGCTTGCGCTGCTGAACTTCCGCTTCCACCTGATCCTACTACTATTACATCACATTCTAGTTTTTTAATTTTATCTCTGTAAATCATATTATTATAGTAAATTAGTTAAGGATTTACTTCAAACTAAAATCATTGACTTCTCAGTTTATATTATTAAAGTCTATTTTGTGCAAATCAAAGAGCATCTTCAAATCTATCATCTCCAAAAAATATCAATTGTTTTCATTGGATCGCTTTTTGACTATTTCTATCTTCATGTATGGATGGAAAGTGTGAAAAATGTTATTGTTAAATAATTTAATAAAACCTAACCTTTGCAGACTTTTTGCACATAAGCCTACAAAACTTTGTCTTTTTTTGAATTCCTCATCAACATCTAAGCGATTTACAATATCATTAAAAACTTGCTCACAATATTTAAATCTCAACTCATTATTAAAGCAATAATTTTTTATATCACGCATTTTAATAAAATTTAATGACTCCCATAAACCTAGTGCCTTTTTGTCTCTTTCAAACTTATCAATTTTATTTTTAAAAAAAACGTAGGTAATTTTTTTATTTAGTATTATAGGTATCTTAAAATGAGATTCATAAGGGAAAGAATAGTTAGGACATAGGATTATATTTATTCCTTCAGGTTTCAGCCATTCCTCAGTCTTCTTAAGATACAACTCCCAATTCAGTAAATGTTCAAAAACGTTAACTGAGTATATAACATCATACTTTTTTTTAGGTTGGAAATTTTCAAATTTTAAATAATTAATATTAATATTTTTAGGTATTATATTTTTTGCAATTTCAAGCCTTCCAAAACCTCCTAGATAAGGCTCTATGCCCTCAACAGAAAGATTAGGAAATTTCTCTTTAAGAAAAGCCAATAAAATTCCTATACCACAGCCAATCTCTAAAACTTCAAACTTATTTTTGTTAGAGAAATATTGAGATAATTGATTAATTCCAAACTTTGCATCACCTATCCATCCTTCTAGGTCTGGTATATCATGAATTTTTAAGCCCTTAATTTTTGAAAGTATTTCCAACTGTTCTCCAAATAAATATTTATAAGTTTTATTAAATTTATATTATAATTATTGCAAATTTTATATTAATTATTAGTTATGAATAGAAGAATATTAATAAAAACTTTG
>CAYTJO010000057.1:0-8092 GCA_964438215.1 uncultured Rhodospirillaceae bacterium | reverse complement strand
AAATAAAAGCACATATTTTTGTTTCATGGTTGCACCCTTACAAAGATCAAAGATTAATTGTAGTCGGAGAGAAAGGGATGTTAGTGTTTGCAGATGTACTTAAAAATGAGAACAAGTTAGTTTTTTATAATCATAAGGTGGGATGGGTAAAAGATATACCTAAAGTTCATAAAGCAGAGGGAAAGAGTATTCCTTTTGATTTTCGGTCACAACCTTTAAAAGATGAATGTGAGGCATTTATAAACTGGATTATGAAGGGGAAAAAACCAGTTTCTGACGGTGAAGAAGGACTAAGAGTTCTAAAGGTATTAGAAATGGCAGAAAAAGACTTAGTAAAATGGTGATATAGTGTTTATTCATGATACAGCAGTTGTAGATAAGAATGTTACTTTAGGGTCAGATGTTTATATATGGCACTTTTGTCATGTAATGTCAGGTAGTAACATAGGCGCCAGTTCTATATTAGGACAAAATGTAATGATTGGAAATAATGTCAAAGTAGGAAAAGGATGTAAGATTCAGAACAATGTTTCTGTTTATGAAGGAGTAGAGTTAGAAGATAGTGTATTCTGTGGCCCATCTTGCGTATTTACTAATGTTATTAATCCTAGATCATTTATAAATAGAAAAAATGAGTATAAAAAAACTCTAGTTCAGACTGGAGCTACTATTGGGGCTAATGCTACAATAGTATGCGGAGTTAGAATAGGAAAGTTTTCTTTAATTGGAGCAGGAGCTGTAATTATAAAAGATGTTAAAGATTTTTCTATTATGGCAGGAAACCCTGCCAGAAAAATTGGATGGGTTTCGACAAGGGGATATAAACTTAATAATAATCTACAATGTCCAGAAACAGGAGAAGAGTTTTTTTTAGATGGTGAGGTTTTAAGAAAGAAATAAAGATGGAAAATATTAAATTTTTAGACTTATCTAAACAACAAAAAATAATAGACAAATAGTTAAAATTGAATTTAGAAAAAGTTCTTTATGATTCCAAATATATAATGGGTCCTGAAGTTAAAGAATTAGAGATAAAGTTGCAAGAATATACAAAATCTAATTATTGTGTTACTTGCTCAAGTGGAACTGATGCACTTATTTTATCACTTTTAGCATTAAATATTGGTAAAGGAGATATTGTTTTTTGTCCGAGTTTTACATTTCCTGCTACTGCTGAGGCTATTTTAATGGTCGGAGCTACGCCTGTTTTTATTGATGTAGGAAAAAATACATTTAACATTTGTTACAAAAATCTTCTTAATGCAATAGAAAAATGTAAAAAGAAAAACCTTAATATTAAAGCAGTGATATCAGTAGATTTATATGGGCTACCGGCTAACTACGATAAAGTAAATAAAATAGCAAAAATGTACGACTTAAATGTTATTGCAGACGCTGCACAAAGTTTTGGCGCTGTTTTTAAAAATAAAAAAGTAGGTAGTTTAACAGAAATAACCACAACTTCATTTTTCCCAGCTAAACCACTGGGGTGTTACGGAGATGGAGGTGCTGTTTTTACTGGAAATTTTAAAATTAAAGAAAAGCTTGAAAGCTTAAGAGCTCATGGAAAAGGAAAGGGAAAATATAACATTAACTATATGGGAATGAATGCAAGACTAGATACTATTCAGGCTGCGGTTTTGCTATCAAAGTTAGAGATTTTTGATTGGGAATTAAAAGAGAGAGATCGCATAGCAAAAATTTATACTGATGAGCTGAATAGTAGTTTTCATGTCCCTGTAGTTCCAGAAAACACTATTAGTGCTTGGGCCCAATATACACTGCAAACCAAAAATAGGAAAAAAATATTAAATTATTTAATAGAAAATAATATTCCTGTAATGGTTTATTATCCTAAACCTATGCACCAACAAACAGCATACAAAGAATTTACGCTGAATGAAAATCTATCTGCTAGTTCTGCTTTATCAAGCAATGTTTTTAGTATACCAGTCCATGCTTATTTAACTGATTTACAGCTAGAGTATATTATAGAAAATCTTAAGAAAGCAAAAAATTTATTTTTATAAAAAAATGGGAAAGAAAAAATTATTAGGTTTGCTACCCTCTTTCGCTGCAGGAGGGGCAGAAAAAATTCTTTTAATGTATTTTAATAATACTACTAATAGGCCTTTTTCGCTAAAGTTATTTGTATCAAATCAAACAGGTCCTTTAAAAAGTAATTTTACTAATTCTATAGAATGTAATTACAGTAGATTTCTATACGCTATTCCTAGGCTACTATTAATAATTAACAAAAATAATATTAATATACTTTTTTCTACCTTTCCTCATATTACAATTATTCTGATAATTACTAAAATTTTAAGATTACATTCCTGTAAAATAGTAGCAAGGCAACCTAATATGTTATTTTCATCTTTAAGTGCTTCTTTAAAATTAAGATTTATAAGATTTTTATATTTAAGAGTTATTAACATAGCAGATACTATAATTATTACATCTGAGGCGATGAGGAAAGAGGCTGAAGAATATAACTTGAATAAGAATAAACTATATCTTTTAACTAACCCAGTTAATGTCCTTAAAGTTAGAAAAAAAGTAATTCCCAAAAGAACAAAAGGCTTAGGGTTAAAATTAGTATATGTAGGTAGGCTAAGTTATCAAAAAGGTTTAGATAGAATTATTGAATTATTTTCTAGTTTAAACAATATAGAATTATTAATCATAGGGGAAGGAGAACAAAAAAACTATTTACAAAAAATAATAAAAAAAAATAAATTACAAAATAAAATTACTTTTTTTGGCTTTATGAAAAACCCTTATAATATGATAGCAGGGGCTGATTGCTTTCTACTTCCTTCTAGATGGGAAGGCATGCCGAACTGCGTACTTGAGTCATTAGCTCTCGGAACGCCAGTTATAGCATTTAAGGATATACAGTCTTTAAATGATCTTAATTATAATATTAAAAATAAAACTATTACCTTAACTGATAATAATGAGACCTTATTAAATCTATTAAAAAGCCTTAAACCTAGGAGAGATTATTTCAAACCCAAATTAAGGAAAAGCCTTCTAATCAATCCCTTAAATGAGCAAAATTATAGAAGAAAATTAGATAAAATTATATTAAATTTATTATGCAAAAATCCTCAAAAGTAATTCATGTAATAGCAGACCTAGGAAATGGTGGAGCCGAAAGGCAATTAATTGAATTACTTAAACGCAATCCATCACATAAACTTTTAGTTTTTAGAAACACTGGAATATATAAAGAGGAGTTAGATGCTAATAAAGTTAATTATATAGAATTGAATGTAGCATATTCTTTGTCAATAATTTTTAATTTATTAAAGATTAGAAAAGCAATAAAACTCTCTAATACTTCTATTATTCATGCTTGGATGTATAACGCGTGCTTTATAATATCATTTATTAAATTTACGATGAGAATTCCTCATTTTATTATTTGGGGAATAAGATGTTCTAACATGGATTTGAAACATTACTCTTTTAGCTTAAAACTAATTATCAAATTAAGTAAAATTTTTTCATTTAAAACTAATTTTATTATTTATAATTCCTATGCTGGTCTAATTTACCATAGGAAAATTGGGTTTTCGAAAATTTTGAATAAAGTAATTTATAATGGAATAAATTATCAAAAATTTTTCTTTTCTAAATATCATAGGTGCAAACAAAGGAAAATATTAGGAATTAGAAAAAATACTATAGTAATAGTTTGTGCTGCCAGAGTAGATCCTATGAAAAACCATTTTAATTTATTAAAGGCATTCCAAAAAATAAGGAGAAAAAATAAAAAAGTAATACTTTTATTATTAGGCAAAGGAACAGAACAATTAGATTCTCAAGAAGGTGTAATCCAGTTGGGTATGAAACTTAAAATAGAAAATTATTATAGTGTTGGAGATATGATTATACTTCCCTCAAAATTTGGAGAAGGATTTTCTAATGCTTTAGCTGAAGGAATGGCATGTCAGCTTTTTCCTTTAACCACTGATGTTGGAGACTCACTTAAAATAATATCTAATATTGGATTGGTGATCAAAAATAGTACTATTCAAGAAATTACCAGAGCGTTAGACAAGGCTTTAAACATTAGAAAAAATGAATTAATCAGCCTGCAAAAAAACTCTAGAAAAAGAATTTTAAAAGAATTTAATATTAAAAAAATGTCCAGTGAATATAATAAGTGTTATAAAGAGTTGAACTAAGATGTGTGGATTTGCTGGGATTATAAATATAAAGAGGCTTGCTAATAAAGAATTTTTAGAAAGAAGACTTAGAAAAGCATACGCCTACTTAAGATCAAGAGGGCCTGATGAAAAAGGTATGTGGCATGATAAAAACTCTTACTTTTTACATACTAGATTAAAAATACTAGATCTTAAAGGCACTGCCTCTCAGCCAATGGAGTATGGTGATCATGTTATAAGCTATAATGGAGAGATTTATAACTTCCAAGATTTAAAAAATAGGCTTATTAGAAAAGGGTATAAATTTCAGTCCTCAGGTGATACGGAAGTATTATTGGCAAGTTGGCAGTATTGGGGGCCTGACGTTTTAAACAGACTCGATGGAATGTTTGCTTTTTCAATATGGGATAAAAAAAAAAAAATTATTTATTTTGATAGAGATAGGTTTGGCAAAAAACCCTTGGTTTTTTCTTCGTCAGAAAACTCCATATCCTTTGCTTCTGATATAAGAAGTTTAAAAGAAATAGCTTATGAAGGTAAACTTAATAAGCTGGCAATAGAGAGTCTTTTTAGATTTAGGTTTATTTATGAACCGCTGACGATTTATGATAATTTTAAAAAACTTCCTGCGGGCTGTTACCTAAAGTTTTGTTCAAATGGAATTGAAGTAAAAAAATGGTTTAGATTGAATAATAAAATCAGCAATCTTAATGAAAAGGAAAGTCAAAGAAAAATTATTGAATTGACTACTAAAGCAGTAGAAAAAAGATTAATATCAGATGTTCCAATTGGAGTTTTTCTATCAGGAGGTATAGACTCAGGTATAATTAGTAGTTGTCTAGCTAATCTAAACAAAAAAATACCCCACTTTACAGTCGGTTTTAAAAATGAAGGTGATTACTATAATGAAGTAAGTAGTGCTTCAAATTTAGCAAAGTATTTTGGGTTTGAGCATAATGCACTATATCTTGACGTTAAAAAAATTAAACCACTTATAGATGAAATTACTGCTACTTGTGATGAACCATTTGCAGACTCTAGTGCTATCCCAACATATATGGTTGCCAAGGAAACCAGCCAATATATGAAAGTAGCGCTTTCAGGCGATGGAGGTGATGAGGTTTTTGGTGGTTACAGAAAGTATATGTCTTACAGATGGAACAAATTAACCAATTTATTGCCTAATTTTTTAAGAAAAAACTTAGGGGCTTCTTTGCCAAATTTCAAGCATAACTTGTTTAGTGAAAAAATTAGAAAGTTAAAAAGATTATTATTAAATTCTAGTTTAGATTTAAACAAAATGCAGGTTAGTTTTTTAGATCAACTTTCTGACTTAGAATGCAACGAGCTTTTGGGAGTTAAAAAAACAAATTTAGAAAAATACGTTTTCAATGATATCGCAAAGTTTGATGATTCTTTAAACCAGATATTGGCTAGAGATATAAAGTTTTCTTTGCCAGGCGATATGCTAGTAAAAGTTGACAGGTTTTCTATGAGACATAGCCTAGAAGTGAGATCTCCTTTTTTAGACAAAGATTTAGTGGACTATGCATTTAGTATATCAGGTAAAGAAAAAATAGGTTTTTTTAAAGGAAAAAAAGTACTGAGAAAAGCATTTACTCATATGTTGCCAGAAAAGTATTTAAATTTTCCCAAAAAAGGATTTGAGGTTCCTTTAGACAAATGGTTGTTAAATGAACTTAAATATTTAGTAGAAAAATCTTCTTCAAATAAAGTTATAGAAAGTTTAGGGATCAAAAACAAAAAAATAATAGAGAATTGGAAAAATGACTTTTTTGGAGGAAAATCTGATAATTCTTGGAAACTATGGACTTTGATAAGTTATGCAAGATGGGCGGAATTAAATAAATTTATATAAAATTATTTATAAAAATTTCTTTTTAAGTTAATTTATAACATTAAGAAAGTACGCCAATTTAGATGACATTTAAATATAAAAAATTTTTAATTATATTATTTTTAATTCTTATATCATATAAGGGGTCCCCTAAAGATTTAAAGGTTGCTGTACTAAAGTATGGTTCAGTTAATTGGGAGCTTGATGTATTAAATTATCATGGCTTAGATGAAAAGTTTAATTTAAAACTTAAAAAAATACAAATGACTAACAAAGATGCTGCAGCAATTGCTTTTTTATCTGGCGCTGTAGATATTTTTGTTACTGATTGGATTTGGGTCAGTAAGCAAAGATATAAAGGGAAAAAATATACATTTTTACCATACTCTTCAGCAGCGGGAGGTTTAGTAATAAGAAAGGATAGTAAAGTTACTAGCTTAAGGGAGTTAAAAAATATGAGAGTAGGAGTAGCAGGGGGCTCTATAGATAAATCATGGTTGTTTTTCAGAGCTTTTTTTAAAAAAGAATATGGAGAAGATCCTACGAGTTTTTTTAATATTTCTTTTGCTGCTCCACCATTAATAAATGGTCTTCTCAAAAATGGGAATTTAGATGCAGGAATAAACTATTGGAACTATGTTGCAAGATTAGAATCGCAAGGATTTAAAAGTATAATATATATAGAAGATATATTACCTGCATTAGGGATTGAAGGAGATGTACCATTAATTGGATATGTTTTTAAAGAAGACCTTATATCTAATGATGATGGTTTATTAAAAAGATTTTTTCAGGCCACATATGAGGCTAGAAAAATTTTAGAAGAATCTGATGATGAGTGGAATAGAATAAAGAAATTAACTGGAGCTAAAGATGATGAAATGCTGAAAACAATAAGAGAAGGTTTTAGAAAAGGAATTCCAAGAAGTAATGATGAAGTTTTAATAAGAAATATATCTAAAGCATATAATATCTTAATGGATATCGGTGGGAAAAAATTAGTAGGAGAAGGTGCAAAACTAGCAAAAGGAACAATTTGGTATGATAAATAAACTATTAAAGTCAAAAAATTATTTATCTTTAATAAAATTCTTTTCCTTAATTATTTTATTTTTTTTATGGGAAACCTTGTCTGTTATTTCTGATCAAACTAGTTTCCCATCTTTGCTTAATGTAGGAAAAACTTTGTTAATTGAGGTTTCTGATGGTGAGTTGCTTTTTCACTTAGGAATGACTTTATACAGAGTTTTTGTTTCTTTTATAATAGCTATGGTAGTAGGAATATTTATAGGTATTTTAATGGGAATTAGTATTAGTTTTGATTCTTTTTTTGATGGTTGGAATATATTATTTTTAAATATACCAGCCCTTGTTTTGATTATTTTATCCTATATCTGGTTTGGATTAACTGAAATAGCTGCAATCATTGCTGTTAGCTTAAATAAAATTCCTAATGTAATAGTTACAATTAGAGAAGGAGCAAAATCAGTAGATAGAACCCTTTTACAAGTAGCATTTATTTATAAAGTTTCTAAAGTAAAAAAATTTTTCGTATTTTATTTGCCTCAGCTTTACCCATATATTATAGCCGCAGCTAGAGGAGGTATAGCATTAATATGGAAAATAGTGCTGGTGGTAGAATTATTGGGTAGAAGTAATGGGGTAGGTTTTAAAATACATGAGTTTTTTCAATTTTTTGATATTAAATCTATCCTAGCATATACAATTGCTTTTGTGATTGTGATGATAGCATTGGAAATATTTTTTTTTAAACCATTAGACAACTATGCAAGAAAATGGAGAACTTAATTGGGAACGGGGATAACAATAAATATAAATTCAAAAATCTTTGTAAGAAATTATAAAATTAAACAAACCCATGCTGCTATTAGAGAACTAAATCTAAATATTTCTAGAGGGGAGTTTTGTGCAATTATAGGGCCTTCTGGATGCGGAAAAACTACATTACTTAATCTAATAGCAGGTTTAGATAAAGATCTTCAAGGAAAAATTTCATTTGATGGAAATAAAAAGTTAGAAAATATTAGAACTG
>CAYTJO010000056.1:0-8213 GCA_964438215.1 uncultured Rhodospirillaceae bacterium | reverse complement strand
ATGGAAGAGACTCAGCAGGTAGAAGACTTGGTGTAAAAAAATACGGTGGAGAATTAGTACGACCAGGTAATATAATAGTTAGACAAAGAGGAACCAAGTTTTATCCAGGGGAAAATGTAGGTATTGGAAAAGATCATACCTTATTTGCACTTAAAGAGGGTAAAGTTGTTTTTCAAAAAAAATCTTCAGGAAGAAAGTTTGTCATAGTTAACTCTTCATAAAGTTAATGAAATTCTTAGATGAAGCTAAAATATTTCTACAATCGGGAAAAGGTGGAAACGGATGCGTTAGTTTCAGAAGAGAAAAATATGTTGAATTTGGAGGTCCAGATGGTGGGGATGGAGGAAACGGTGGAAACATCGTATTCAAAGGATCGCTTAATAAAAATACATTAATAGATTTTAGATTTCATCAACACTTTAAAGCCCAAAAAGGAAAAGATGGTGCTGGAAAAAAAAAGAAAGGAGCTAATGGAAATACCATTTTTATCGAAGTCCCAATAGGAACCTCAGTATATAATAATGACTATACTATAAAACTCATAGAAGTTCTTGATGAAAATAAAGAATTTATGCTTCTAAAAGGTGGAAAAGGTGGATTTGGCAACCATAAGTTTAAATCTTCAAAAAATGTTACTCCTAAAAAAGCTAATCTTGGATATCCAGGAGAAGAAATGTGGGTAAGACTAAGACTAAACCTAATTGCTGATGTAGGAATTGTTGGGCTTCCTAACGTAGGAAAGTCTAGCTTTTTGAAGTTTGTCACTAACGCGAACCCTAAAATAGCAGACTATCCTTTTACTACATTATTTCCTAATTTAGGAGTTATAAATTATAAAGACTATCAAGAGATTATCTTAGCAGACATTCCGGGTATTATTAAGAATGCTTATAAGGGCTCTGGGCTTGGTTTAAAGTTTTTGGGACATATAGAAAAGTGTAATCAACTTTTGCATTTCGTAGATATTAACAAAAAAAATATAATTAAAGACTATGAAGTAATTAGAAGTGAGTTAAATAAATATGGAAAAGGGTTAGATAAAAAAAAAGAAATATTAGTACTTACTAAAAAAGATTTGATTAAAAATAAAACTTATTTAAAAAAAATTAAAGAATTAAAAAGTTATACTGGAAAAACTATTTATGCTATTTCTATAAAGGATAAAAAAAGTATAAATAAACTTATCAATGATTTAATTTTACAAAAAAGAGATAGTAAAAATGAAAAGGAAAGAAAATGGACACCCTAAAAAAGAAATTATTACTATCATCTTCTAGGATAGTAATTAAAGTGGGATCGTCTCTGCTAATAAACTCTAAAAACAATTTAATCAACAAGAAAGTTTTAAATAATATTTGTGAAGATATTAACTTTCTTATCACGCAAAATAAAGAAGTTTTAGTGGTGTCATCTGGAGCTTTAGCTTTAGGAAAAAAAGCTTTAAATATTAAAGCTATGTATCTAAAAATTTCAGAAAAACAGGCTATCTCATCAATAGGACAAATATTAATGATAAATGGATGGCGAGAAGCCTTCTCTAAATACAATATAAAATGTGGGCAAGTACTTTTAACACATCATGATGCAGAAACAAGAAGAAGTTCTATAAATGCCAGAAATACAATTGAATCTTTAATTAAATTAAATTCTGTAGCAATTATTAACGAAAATGATACTGTAGCTACTAAAGAGCTAAGATATGGAGATAATGACCAACTGGCAGCAAGAGTTGCCCAGCTAGCATGTGCAGATCTCTTGATTGTACTATCAGATGTTGATGGTTTGTATGATACTAATCCAGAAAAAACCCCTAATGCAAATTTAATTAGAGAAGTTAAAAATATAAACAAAAAAATTGAAAGTATTTCTGAAAATACTTCTTCAACTCACTCTGTGGGAGGAATGGAAACTAAAATTAAAGCAGCTAAAATTGCTTTAGCCGCTGGATGTAATATGGTAATAACTAAGGGGAGCACTTTAAAGCCTATTAAAAAGTTATTTAAAGAAGGAAGGTCTACGTGGTTTTTTTCTCATACTAGCGCAAAAACAGCTAGAAAAAAATGGATATCCTCACAACTTAAAACACGTGGGAGTATGATTATAGATAAAGGAGCTGAAATAGCTTTGAGGAAAGGCGCTAGCTTATTGCCAGCAGGAATTATAGAAGTTCAGGGAGTTTTTTCCAAAGGTGATACTATAAAAGTGTTCAATAGAAATAACAATTTAATATGTATTGGGTTTTCGTCTTATCCTTCAGAAGATGCAAAAAAAATTGCAGGCTTCAAAAGTGATGATATTAAAAAACTATTAGGTTATCATCAAAAAGATGTAGTTATTCATAGAGATGATATGGTTATTAAAAATGAAAAATATTGAAAAACATATTATTAATATTTGCAAATCATCGTTAAGCGCAGCAAAAAGTTTAGGAGAAACTAAAAACTCAGATAGAAATAAAGCCTTAAGACTTATTGCAAAAAAATTACGAAAAAATAAAGCTTATATTTTATTACAAAATAAAAAAGATATTGAACAAGCTAAAAAAAACAACCTCGCTAAAAACTTACTAGATAGACTTCTGCTAGATGAAAATAGAATATTAAATATGTGCAAAGATATTGTTAATATTGCAAAATTAAAAGATCCACTAGGAAAGGTTTTAAACAGCTCAATTAGGCCTAATGGATTAAAAATTTCTAAGATTACAGTTCCTATAGGCTTAATAGCTGTAATTTTTGAATCTCGTCCTAATGTTGCTTCTGATGTGGCTGCACTTTGTATTAAGTCTGGAAATTCAGTAATTTTAAAAGGAGGAAAAGAAGCAAAATTTACTACAGAAAGTATCATTAAAATAATTAAAGATACTTTAAAAGAGACTAATATTGATCACAAAGCAGTAACGTCATTAAATGATTACACAAGAAAGTCTGTTAATATTTTACTTAAAATGGATAAGTATGTTGATGTTTTAGTTCCTAGAGGAGGAAAGTCTTTAATAGAAAATGTAAAAAAAAACAGCACTATTCCAGTCTTTTCTCATCTGGATGGTATTTGTCATACATACATAGATAATTTTGCAAATAAATCTATGGCCGTTGATGTAGCTTTTAACGCTAAGATGAGAAGAACTAGTATTTGCGGTGCAACTGAAACTATATTATGTCATAAGAAAGTTGCCAGGGATATTTTACCTCAATTAATTGACAAGCTTATTAAGCATGATTGTAAAGTAAAGGCAGACAATTTTGTAAAAAAACTAAATAAAAATATCTTTCCTGTCTCTAAAGAAGATTGGAGTACTGAATATTTAGATGCAATAGTCTCTATCAAAATTGTAAACTCGCTAGAGGAAGCGATAAATCATATAAACTATTACAGTTCTGGACATACTGATGCTATAATAACAGAGAGTAATACTGTTGCAAAAGTATTTTTTAAATCTGTTAACAGTGCAATTGTTATGCATAATACGTCTACACAATTTGCAGATGGAGCAGAATTTGGTTTAGGAGCAGAGATTGGTATATCGACTGGTAAATTACATGCTAGAGGGCCAGTGAGCGTTTCAGAACTTACAACCTACAAATATATTGTAAAAGGTAAAGGGCAGTTGAGGAATTAACATTATTTTTGCTAATAAAAATTTAAAAAATTTAAATATTGGATTATTTGGAGGTAGTTTTGATCCAGTTCATAAAGGGCACTTTCATTTAAGCAATATAGCTATTAAAAGCTTACAATTAACTCAAATATGGTGGTTAGTTTCAACACGTAATCCCCTTAAAAGCAGGTCTCAAGAGAAAACTGTAATAAACCGACTTAAAAAAATAGAACTAAAAAATAAAAATTATAAAGTACATCCTATGGCTCTTGAATTAAAACTAAGAACTTACTACTCATATGATACTATTAATTTTTTGAAAAAAAGATTTCCTAATGTAAATTTTTTTTGGATAATTGGAGCTGATAACTTGTTGATTATGCTCAAGTGGTACAATTGGAAAGAGTTATTTTACATGTGCCCTATAGTGGTTTTTGACAGGCCCAATTACTTTTATAAATCAGTTAGTTCAAAAGCAGCAAAATATTTCTGGCGTTATCGAATTGATATAAAATCTTTAAAAAATGCTAATAATTATATTCCCAGATGGTCTTATGTAAAAATCAAACTAGATAATACTTCCTCTTCATCTATAAGAAATCAAGGTTGAGATAATATGATTAAAAAATCGATAGATCTATGTAAATTTATAAAAAGATCCCTGTCTAAAAATAAAGCCAAAGAAATTACAGTTATAGATCTAAAAAAAAAAACTAGCATTGCTGATTATATGATTATTTGTACTGGAACTTCTAATAGACATATAACTGCTCTATCAAATTATCTAAGTGAAGATTTAAAAAAACTAAATTTAAATATGCTAAATATAGAGGGTAGAAAAAATGGTGATTGGATTATAGTTGATATTGGAGATATTATAGTACACCTATTTCGAGGTGAAGTTAGAGAGTACTATAATTTAGAGAAAATGTGGACTATAAACTAACTATATAAAATATATGCTATCAACTAATTCTATAACTGCCGGAAAATCATTAATAAAAAATATGAGATTATATTTTAAACTTTTTTTTAAATATGTTTTTTTTTATTTTTTAATTATTTATTCAATAAAAGCTGGTGACGTTATAGAAAAACTTGAAGAAATAGAAAAAAAATTAGAAAATAATGAAATAATCAAAACAAATCTGAAGAACAAACAAAATAAGATTGACCTAAGTATAAAAAAAATTGAAAACCTTTTAAAAAAAAATAAAAATAAAATAAAAATACAATTTTCAAAAAAACAAAAAAAACAATTAGAAATAAATAATTATGTTAGAAATAGAGAGTCACTCGAACAAAATTTAGTATTACTTAATACAATAAAGAAAAATGTAATTGAAGCTTTCCTAAAAGATAGCTTTGTAGATAATAAAAACTTGGAATTAGATAATTTGCTGGTCAACATTTACAATAATATTGATAAAAAAATTTATTTAAATAAAACTGAACTTCGTCAAATTAATGATTTTTTAATTATTTCTGAAGAAGAATTAAAAAAAATAGAATTAAAATTAGCAGATATAAATAGTAATTTTTTAGAAAAATCTGATTTAGAAACTAGTCTGCAAGGTGAGAATATTATTACAATGATACAGAGAAAAGAAAAAGAATTAGAAAGTGCTGCAATAGGAAAAAAAGCCTTAGAACTCAAGAAACTAATAGAATCATTAAAGAAAAACTCACAAAATCCTCGAAAGAATAAAAATAAAAAAAATTATAATTTAACAAAAATAGAAGATATACTTCCTATAAAATTAAAAAATATTCAAAAGATGAGGACAGATAGAGCAAAAAAAGGTATATTTCTTACTTTAAAGAAAAAAAGTTTTTTGACTGCTCCTCATGATGGATTAGTAGTTTATTCTGACTCGTTTAAAGGGTATGGCAATATGGTAATTTTAGATTTGGGTAATAATTATCATATCATTTATTCTGGTCTTACCAGTATAATGTGTTCAGTAGGTGATTGGGTTAATACTGGTAATATATTAGGAGAAATTGAGTTGAAATATAAAAAAAATGAGGTTTATTTAGAAGTTAGGTTTAAAGGAAAAACTGTAAACCCTGCAGGCTGGATAAAATCATAAAATAAGATTGAGAGGGAAGAATGTTTAAAAATTTAAAATTATCTATAATTATCCTATTAGTTTTTAAGCTAAAATTATTGTTTATAGGATTTTTATTTGCCAACCAACAAGATGTATACAAACAATTGAACCTATTCGGTGAAGTTTATGAAAGGGTTAGATCTGAATATGTAGAAGAAATCAAAGATAAGGACTTAATTGAAGCTGCAATTAATGGTATGCTTCAGTCACTTGACCCTCATTCTAGTTATTTAGACTCGGAAAGTTTTGAAGAAATGAAAGTTCAAACTAAAGGAGAATTTGGAGGACTAGGAATAGAAGTAACTATGGAAAACGGATTAGTAAAAGTAGTCTCTCCAATAGATGAAACTCCAGCTGCAAAAGCAGGTATACAATCTGGTGATTACATTTCTCATATAGATCAAGAAGCTGTAATGGGATTAACTTTATCTGAGGCAGTAGATAAAATGAGAGGAGCAGTAAATACTCCTATTATTGTAACTATAATAAGAAAAGGTAAAGAACCCTTTGATGTAAAAATAATAAGAGATATTATTAAAATTACTTCCGTAAAAATTAAGGTACATAATGAAGTAGGTTATTTAAGAATTACCTCATTTACTCAAAAAACTTACAAAAATTTAGTTAAAGAATTCTCCAAATTGGAAAAACAAATGAATGGTAATATGAAAGGACTAGTTTTAGATTTAAGAAATAATCCTGGAGGTTTATTAGACCAAGCAATTTCAGTCTCAGATGCTTTCTTAGAAAGAGGTGAGATAGTTTCTACTAGGGGAAGAGAAACCAATGCTGAGCAAAGGTTTAATGCCTCTAAAGGTGATATTACAAAAGGTATTCCCATTGTAGTTTTAATCAATGGAGGATCTGCATCGGCTTCAGAAATAGTAGCTGGAGCACTACAAGATCATAAAAGAGGTATATTGTTAGGAACATCAACTTTTGGGAAAGGGTCTGTGCAAACAATTATTCCAGTAAGCAGTAGAGGAGCAATAAGATTAACTACTGCTCGCTACTATACCCCTTCTGGAAAATCTATTCAAGCTAAAGGAATTGAACCAGATATTTATGTTCCTCAATCAAAATTAGAAGTAATAGAAAAAAATAATTCTAGAAAAGAGTCTAATTTGAGAGGCCATTTAGATGAAAAAGATACTGACTCTAAAGAAACTAAAGAAATAAAAAATTCTTTAGAAGATGATTATCAGTTAAATAGAGCACTTGACCTTATTAAATCAATTAGTGTGTATGAAACTCTTAAAAAGGATTCTTAATGATCGGATCTCTTGATTTTTTTGAGAAAGGTTGGAGACTGAGTGTAGGAATAGTTTTATTTAATAAGCAAAAAGATATTTTCATGGGAGAAAGAATAGATAACAAAGGAGCCTGGCAAATGCCTCAAGGAGGTGTTAAATTGCGCGAAAACGAATGTTTATTAAATGCTGCTAAAAGAGAACTATTTGAAGAAACTGGAGTTAGAACAGTTAGTTATATTTGTCAAAGCAATGAATGGCATTATTACTATTTGCCAAGGTATTTAAGCAGTAAGCTTTGGAAAGGAAAATTTATTGGGCAAAAACAAAAATGGTTCGCTTTTGATTTTTTGGGCAAAGAGGAAGAAATCAAAATTAAACAAGAAAAAATTAAACCAGAGTTTTGCAGTTGGAAATGGGTTTCCCCAGATAAAGTATGTGATCTTATAATAAATTTTAAAAAAAATACCTATGAGAAAGTGCTAAATGAATTTAGAAATATTTATGCCTAAGCTTTAATATTAACTAACATTCTCAATAAAATTAACTTCTTCTTGTAGGATAACTAATCTTTCTTTAAGCATTGCAACAACATCTTGATCTTTCTCATTTTCAATCTTAGCAAGAATATTAGAAAGTTCTTTTTTTGAATCTTCTAAATTTAAATCTTCCTTATTTTTAATATAATCAACCAGCACCTTACAGTTATTATTTTCTACTTTTACAAAACCGCTAGCGACAAAATAAGATTGTTTGTTTCCTTGTTCTTCTATAATACTTATTTTTCCCGGCCTAAGATAGGTAATAATAGGAGCATGCTCTGGCAAAACAGAAAAGTCCCCTTCCTCTCCGGGTAACACAACCATTTCTACTGGACCAATAAAATGTTCTTTGTCTGGAGAAACTAGCTGAAGAGAAAGAGTGCTCACTTACTAAGCTACCTCAGAAGCCATTTTTTTTGCTTTCTCTAAGGCTTCTTCAATAGTTCCAACCATGTAAAATGCAGTTTCAGGTATATCATCATATTTTCCAGAACATAATTCTTTAAAACCTGTGACCGTATCCTTAATATCAACAAATTTACCAGGAAAGCCTGTAAAAACTTCAGCCACATGAAAAGGTTGAGATAGAAATCTCTGAATTTTTCTAGCTCGTGCTACTACTAACTTATCTTCCTCTGATAACTCGTCCATGCCTAAAATTGCTATAATATCTTGTAATGATTTATAAGATTGTAATATTTTTTGC
>CAYTJO010000055.1:4079-8295 GCA_964438215.1 uncultured Rhodospirillaceae bacterium | reverse complement strand
ATAGAGGTTCCTCGAGTAGCTTTTTTCTTAACACTATCTATATGTAATGATATAAATAAATCACTGTTGTATTGCTTTGCAATTTGTCTTCTTTTTCTTAATGAAATGAACTCATCTTTATCTCTTGTAAGGTAAACATTATAACCTTTATTATCTAAAAGGTTTCTAAGTTCTATAGCTGCTAATAGAGTAATATCTTTTTCTTTATAAGAATATCTTACGGCACCTGGATCAAGCCCTCCATGACCTGCATCAATAGTAATTGTAAAAGGTTTTTTTACTTTTATTTTTTTTTTAATATTACTTGTATTTTTATTTTGATGTGCGAGATCAATAACTAATCTATATATATTTTTATTATTTTTACTTAGATAAAAGTTTTTTTTAATAAATGCTTTTCCTTTAAGATCAAATACTAATCTAATAACACCTTCGCCATTATTTTTTACTCTTATATTCTTTATCAGACTACTATTATACTTATCTAGTTTCATGTAATAAGATGCTTCCAGATCAACTACTAATCTAGGTTGATTATCTAAAGTAAAAACAGAATAAGCAGTTTTACTAGTTAGGTCCAAAACTATTCTAGTAGTACCTGTATCAGGTTTATCTGAAATTCTAATATTTTTAATAGTATTTTGTTTAGTAAAAGCATTGCTTAAAGTTATAAATATCAGAAAAAAAAATAAATATTTATATAGGTTTCTCATTAAGCTTAAATAATAATATATATTATGTTTTGTAAATAGTTTTTATTTAGTATAATGTCACTATTAATAAAAATTGAGATATTTATCAATTTGAAATAAAAAATATATTATAAAATTATGAATTTATTACATTGGAGTTTAATTAAAAATGAAAAAAAGCATTTTAGTAGATGCTGTTCATTCAGAGGAAACAAGAGTATTAGTTTTATTAGAAAATACAATAGAGGAATTAGATTTTGAAAATACTACAAAAGCTCAACACAAAGGAAATATTTATCTAGCTAAAGTATCTAGAGTAGAGCCTTCTCTGAGAGCGGCATTTGTCGATTATGGAAATGAGAGGCATGGTTTTTTGCCTTTTAATGAGATACATCCTGACTATTTCCAAATACCCATTTCTGATAAAGAGAAACTAATTGAGAGTACTTTAAAAGGGGATGCTTTTAGTAAAGATGAAACTACTTATTCAGTAAAAGGAAAAAAATCAAAGTCTATTAAGAATAAAATTGATGAAGAAGAAGTATCATTTAATGAAAGTTTGAATGTTAAACAAGCTAGTATTAGGCGAAGCAAGCTTTATTCCAAATATAGAATCCAAGAAGTTATTAAAAGAAGACAAATATTGTTGATACAAGTTGCAAAAGAAGAAAGAGGAAATAAAGGTGCTGCACTGACTACTTTTTTATCTCTGGCAGGAAGATATTGCGTCTTAATGCCTAATTCTTCTAATTCTGGAGGAATTAGTAAAAAAATCCCATTTAAAACCAGAAAAAAAATGAAAGATATTATAAGTGCAATAAAAATTCCTAAAGAAATGTCTGTCATATTAAGAACTGCTGGTTCTCTCAAAACAAAAACAGAAATAAAAAGAGATTATGAAAATTTGTTAAAATTATGGACAGAGATTAAAAATAAAACCTTAAAGTCTATAGCTCCTGTGTTAGTTCATCAAGAAAATCATATTATTAAAAGAGTTATTAGAGACTATATTTCTAATGATCTTTCAGAAGTAATCATTGAAGGGGATAATGCTTATAAAATTGGAAAATCTTTTATGAAAACTTTGATGCCTAGCAAAGTAAAACTTATAAAAAAATTTAAAGAAAAGTTTCCTATTTTTAGCTTTTATAATGTTGAGAAACAAATTGATTATGTTTTTAAACCTTCGGTACAGCTTAAGTCTGGAGGGTCAATAGTTATTTCTCCTACAGAAGCCTTGGTTTCAATAGATGTAAACTCTGGCAGATCTACGACTGAAAGAGATATTGAATCTACAGCTGTTAAAACTAATATTGAGGCAGCAAAGGAAATAGCAAGACAATTAAAATTAAGAGACTTAGGTGGATTAATAGTAATAGATTTTATTGATATGAATATTAGAAAGAATAATTATTTAGTAGAAAATATATTAAAAAATTCAGTAAAAAGTGATAGAGCAAAAATTCAAATTGGACGTATATCTCCTTTTGGACTTCTAGAAATGTCACGTCAAAGGATGAGACCTAGCCTTTTTGAACTAAATTTCAAAGTTTGTGAAACATGTGATGGGTTAGGAATAGTTAGATCAATAGAGTCTCAAAGCTTGCAAATAATAAGAAACCTAGATTCATTAATTAAAAGCGCTAATAAAAAAGATATCGTATTAGAGTTAAACTCAAAATTAGCAGAATATATTCTAAATTATAACTATAAACTAATTAGTGATGATAAATTTCTAAATGGTCATAAATTGAAAATCTTGGTAAATAATGATTTACAAGAAAATAAATATTCTTTTATAGTAAAAGACATAACAGAAAAAATTATTCAAGAAAAAGAAGCTTTAGATCAACCTATAAAGGAAAAAAATATAAAATTAGTAAGAAAAAAAAGTCACAGAAGAGCAACTAATTTAGATAAAGAAAAAAAATTAAAAAAAACTCCTAGGGCTAAACCAGCTCAAAAAAAGCAAGGAAAGGAAAAGAAAGAAACCAGCAATTTAAAAAAGAAAAAAGAAGTTAGTCCTAATAATGAGATTTCCATAAGCCTAAAAAAGAAAAGAAAAGAACCTCAAAGGAGAAGAAAAGAAACTGTATTAGAAACAAAAAATAAAGCTACAGATGTTAAGAATATAAAAGAGGCAAAAAAAGGATGGTGGAAAAAATAATTACAACCATTTTTCTATTCTATTAATAGCAGTTACCAGTTCATTTTTTTTACCAGCAAATGATATTCTAATAAAAGAATTACCTTGCTTATCGTCAAAATCTATACCAGGAGCAGTAGTAACGTTTATATCTTTAACCATTTGTTTGCAAAATCTGTAAGAATCATTAGTAAATTTTGATATATCTATATAAAAATAAAAAGCACCATTTGGAGTAAAAAACTTATTTAATCCAATTTCATTTAGCTTGTTTTTTAAAAAGTTTCTTCTTAGATAATAATCTTTTACCACATCATCAAAATAATTATAATATTTGAACGTTTCCAAAGCTGTGTATTGAGATATTGAGGAAGGACTCAAATAAACATTCATAGCAATCTTGCTAATTTCTTTTATATGATTACTACTACTGACAATCCAACCTAGACGCCACCCCGTCATAAGAAAATATTTTGAAAAACTATTTATTACAATGCCATTAGAATTAAAAGATAATAAGCTTTCTTCTTTAGAGTTATTTTGATAGGTTATTCCTTGATAAATCTCATCAGAAATAAGAATGATGTTTTTTTTTAAACAAATAGTGTTTATTTCCTTTAATAGAAGATGATCTATAGTAGCACCAGTAGGATTAGAAGGACTTGCTATAATTATACCTTTTACTTTAGATGGTAAATTTATAATTTGAGTAAGATCTATATTGAATCCTTTTTCCATTTTAGTCTGTATGTTAAAAACTTTTAAGTTTAAAGATTTTAAAATATTCACATAACAAGGATAACCAGGAGAAACTACAGCAACAGCATCACCATTTTTGAAAAGAGACATTAATGAAAGTAAAATAGAAGCAGATGCGCCCGAAGTAATTGCCACCTGATCTACATTAATTTCTATATTATACCTAATACGATAATGCTTAACTATCTCTTTCCTTAGTTCTAAAAACCCAATAGACTCTGTATAACCAATTTTTTTTTTAAATAATTGCTTGCCTGCTTTATCTAATAGTTTTTTAGGCAATGAAACCGAAGGCTCTCCTAAGGATAAATGAATGGTTTTTTTTTCCGTAGGATCTAACTCTTTACCTTTTTCAAATATTTTTATAGCATAAAAAGGTTTTATTTTATCTTTGTTTTTAGAAATTGTGCTATCCTCCAAATTGTAAGTATGGTCTATTTTTTAAAAAAATTTAAGCTTTTATTCCTCTTTTTTGTTATTACATTTATCTTTTTAGAAGAAAACAAGCTTTATGCAAACTACATTAGAGATACCGAGTTAGAAGTTGCATTAGGTAGCTGGGCTAAGCCAATATTTGAAGCAGCAAATATCAATCCAAAAGAAATAAAAATTCATATTA
>CAYTJO010000055.1:0-4069 GCA_964438215.1 uncultured Rhodospirillaceae bacterium | reverse complement strand
ATTATTGCAGATAAAAAAATAAATGCTTTTGTAATTGATGGTAATAATATGTTTATTAATACAGGCTTGATAACAAAAGCAGGAAGTGCTAGCGGAGTAATTGGAGTTATAGCTCACGAGGCTGGACACATATCAGCAGGGCATATCTTAAAACTTAAGGAAAAAATAAGAGATTTATCTAGTAATCAGTTTATTACCAGTCTCTTAGGACTAGGAGTTTTATTAGTAGGCTCCAAAAGTCAATCTATTTCTAGAAATGACTCATCAGACATTGCAAAAGGTATATTGGCAATTGGTCCTGATATATCTAGAAGAAGGATTTATGCATTTAGTAGGGCAAATGAATTTGCTGCTGATACTATAGGTATAAAATATTTAAAAAGAGCTAATAGAGACCCTGGTGCTCTAGGTATAATACTTGAACAACTTGCAGGTCAAGAGTTACTAATATCAAAAAGACAAGATCCTTTTCTAAGAACCCATCCATTATCTAAGGAAAGATTAAAGTTTATAAGAAGGCATCAATTAAATGATAAAGTTATAGAATCAAATAAAGATAAAATTCTTTATAAAAGATTGCAAGCAAAGATTAATGCATTTACGGATCCTCCAGGAAAAACTTTGCTTATCAACAAAAATAATAGCGTTTATTCAAGATATGCTAGAACAATTGCATATTTTAGAATTCCTATGTATGAGGAGGCTATTTTGTCTATAAACTCACTACTAAAAGATTTTCCAAATGATCCATATTTTCTAGAATTAAAAGGACAGATATTTGCTGAAAATGGGAAAGTAGAAGAAGCAATATCAGCATATAAAAAATCCCTTAATCAAATTAAAAAACCAGCTCCATTAATAATGTTAGCACTAGCAAATATGCTATTAGAAAGAAAAAGTAGTCCCTCATCTTATATAAATGCTAAAACTCTTTTAGAAAAAACTATTTTTTTAGAACCATACAATATATTTGCATGGCATTTAAAAGGTATTACTCATAACAAACTTAGTGAAGGGAATCTAGCAGACTTATCTGCTGCCGAAGAATTTTTAATTAGAAGGGATTTTAGTAGAAGTCAATATTTTGCAAATAGAGTTTTAGAAAATAGTAAAACTAATAGTCCTGAAAGTATAAGAGCAATGGATATTCTAAATATTGTAAATTAATTTAAACTATTATATTAATTAGGTATGAAATTTTTTATTAAATTTTTAATTTTTTATTTTATAGCAATTAACAGTCAAGCTAATGAAGGAATTAAATCAAAAGCTGAAATAGAAAAAATAATAGAAGAGTATTTGCTTGAAAACCCAGAAATATTAATAGAATCTCTTGAAAGCTATAGAAATAATCAAGAGGCTAAGTTTGAAGAAAATAAGAAAGCTTATATTGAATCTTATTACAAAAGAAAAAAGTATGAAAGTTTTCCTCAGACAGGAAACATAAATGGAAAAATTATTATAACAGAGTTTATAGATTATAACTGCGGTTATTGTAAAAAAACGTTAATAACTATAAATAAGCTATTAGAGAAGCACAATGATATAAAAGTTGTTTTCATAGACTTTCCTATATTATCAGAAACATCCTATACTGCTGCTCAGGCTGCAATCGCAGCCTACAAACAAAATTCTTATTTCAAGTATCATACTGCACTGTTAAATAGTAATAAAAAAATTAATAACCCTTATCTAATTGAATTAGCAGAAAGTTTTAATTTAGATTTAAATAAGTTTAAAAAAGATATGAAATCTGAAGATACCCTTAAGATGATAGAAAATAATATTAGGTTTGCGAGAGAGCTTAATATCAGAGGAACTCCTAGTTTTATAATAAATAAAAAAGTATATGCTGGTGCTTATGATATGAAGAAATTAGAAGAAATTATAAATTAAATTTAGTTTAAAATGAATATACTGTCTGTTAATAATTTAGGAACAATTTTGTATACCGTATTTTTTGGTAAAGAAGTTGGAAATGACAAGATGGGAAATCGTTACTATGTGTCAAAAAATAATATAAAAAAAAAATGGGTAATATATAAAAATAAAAAGGATCCTACAATTATTCCAGTTAAATGGCAAATATGGCTAACAAGTGATAGCTTTAAAATATTAGAAAAAGATCAAAGACATAACTGGGAAAAAGAAAGAAAAGAGAATCTTACTGGTACTAATCAAGCATACCATCCAGTAAAAGAAATGAGTGACTCAAAAAAACTAACTAAAAAGAAATATAATAACTGGAAGCCTAATTAAAATGACGGATAATAATGCTTTAATTCCTAAATATTGGATAGGTAAAGATAAAAAAAAAATATCTTGTAAAGAAAAAATTAAATTAATGCAAAATAATTTAGATGAATTTCAAGAAATGCTTAATGATATCCATGATGAGGCTGTTTTAATGGGCATAGATGAAAATCAGTTTAAAAAAGTTTTACTAGATATTATTAGAAATATGAAAAATAATTTAAAAGATGTTTAAAAAGCTTGTTTTTGTTTTTTTATTTTTTATTTTAATAAAAAATACTTCTGCAGAAATAATAGCAAAACTAAGAGCAATAGACAGAACTACGGGAAGATCTTTTATTTTAAATACCCCCATAAATCAAGTAGTTAATTTTTCTAAATTATCAATAAAAGTAGAATACTGCTATCAAAACCCAATAAATATGGAGATAGAAAATTACGCTTATATTGTTATTAAAGATTTAAAAAATAATAAACATATTTTTAAAGGTTGGATGTTTTCATCAAGTCCAAGCATTAATAGTTTAGAACATCCTATAAATGATATATGGTTGCTGGAATGTAAAAAAAAAATAAACTAAATTATATTGTTATTTAGGGGTAATAATTTTTTTGGTATAAATCCCTTAGGATAGAGTTCGAAGAAATTACTATTTTTTGCAACACTATTTTTCAATATTCGTTTAAAATCTTTGTTAGGGATTTCTAATGCACCAAATTGAGATAAATGATCATTAATAAATTGTGTATCTATAAAATCATAATTTCCAACTTTTAACCTTTCTATTAAATGCAACAAGGCAAATTTTGAAGCATTACTTACCAAACTAAACATACTTTCTCCAAAAAAAACCCCTCCAATAGATACTCCATACAAACCTCCTATTAACTTTTTATCTAAGTAACATTCAATACTATGAGCAAATCCTTTCTGAAATAATTCTAAATAGATTAATTTAATTGTTTTATTTATCCAGGTATCTTTTCTTGTTGATGTTATTTTAGAACAATTTTCTATTACATTTCCAAATTGTAAATCAACTGATATCTCAAAAGGATTTGTTCTAGCAGTTTTTTTTAATTTTTTAGGAATTCTAATCTTATCGAAAAAAAATACTCCTCTATTTTGAGGTTCTACCCAATATATTTCTTTACTATCAGCAGTTTCAGCCATAGGGAACAACCCATCTTTATATGCTTGTAAAACCGCCTCAAAAGGAATTTTATAGTTTAAAAAATCTAGTTTATTTTTTAGCAAGGTACTCTTCTAGCCATTTGATGTCATAATCATTAGATTTAAATTCTTTTGTAGAAATTATTTCTTTATGTAAATCCAAAGTAGTATCTATTCCTTCTATTATAAATTCATTTAAAGCTCTTAACATTTTAGAAATCGCTAATTCTCTATTATTGGCATGAACAATTAATTTTCCTATTAAACTATCATAGTAAGGTAATACTCTATACTGATCAAATGCTGCGGAGTCTATCCTTACCCCTAAACCTCCAGGAGTATGGTATGCATCTATAACTCCTGGTGAAGGCTGAAATGTTTTAGAATTTTCAGCATTAATCCTACACTCTATCGCATGTCCTTTAAAACTTATATCCTCCTGCCTAACATCTAACTTTATTCCACTAGCTACTTTTATTTGCTCAGCAACTATGTCAAAACCCGTTATCATTTCTGTGACAGGATGTTCTACTTGTAATCTAGTATTCATTTCTATGAAGTAAAATTTATTTTTTTCATATAACATTTCTACCGTCCCTGCGCCAATGTACTTAATTTTCTTCATAGCTTTAATGATAGCTT
>CAYTJO010000054.1:7562-8343 GCA_964438215.1 uncultured Rhodospirillaceae bacterium | reverse complement strand
CGGGTAGTTTTATTTCCTTCAGTAAACTATAGAAAATACCTCTAAGAGAAAATAAAGAGATCATACTTATAATAAAATTAAAATATAAAAAATATAATAAATAATTATTAATATCTATTAATCCTAAAAATGCATATGATATTGCCATAAGCATAAATAAAATTAGACATGAAATCTTTGAAGATATTTTGTCTGCTATAATTCCAGCTAATAAAGCGGAAAATGGCCTTAAATAAGATAAGTTTGTAATAACTAAAGAAGATTTTTCTTTACTGAAACCAAGAATTTCATAAAAATAATATGAATAATAATCTATTCCCTTATAACCTGAATACGCAGCTAAAACTACTATTGATATACATATAACAGGGTTAATGTGTTTCTTAATATTCTTCAATTGTATTTTTATTACTGTAGTATGTTGATTGTTCTCATCTTTAAAGAAAAACAAAATTATAAGAGATGATAAAAATGTAATAAATGAATAATAAAATATAACTACTGATAACGATGATATGTTTTTACTTAATAGTTCAGTTAATAGATTAGTAATATTATGTGAAGAATATATAAATACTGCTGCTGAAGCACATAATGAGGCAACTAATCCTCTTCCTGCTTCCAATGCACCAAAAGAAAGCCCTTGTCTTTCTCCTGCAATATTTCTGGTAGCTTTAATCAATGCTGCCCAAAAAAATAATATCGTAGTTAAACCCCAAAAACCATAAATTAAGCATAATCCCAAAAATTCAGGATTTAAAAGAAAGAATAAACCTCCTAA
>CAYTJO010000054.1:2095-7552 GCA_964438215.1 uncultured Rhodospirillaceae bacterium | reverse complement strand
TTAGGAGGTATTTTATCTGCTAAAAATCCACCAGGCAAATAACTTATTAGTGCTGTAATCCCATATATACTAAATGCTACACCTAACATAGTATTAGTGTAGTTGTAATCATCTAATAAAGATGGTCTAAAAAATCTACTAATGTGAAATGGTAGTGAAAAAACTAGCTCACCAACTATAATTAGATATATTAAGGATAAAGTTTTCTTATTTATAAATGATTTTAGCATAAGGTTTTACATTAACTGAACTTTAAATTGATAGCAATTTAAGTATAATATCATTAACTAGTTTAAAAATATTACTTAGCTTGAATATAATATATAAAGCACTATATGATTAAAGTGTTACTATTATTATTTAAAATAAAGTTTAATTTATTAGCTATAATCAGTTTTTTTCTTATTAATGTCACCTTCGCTTCAGATTATGAAGAAATAATAAAAAAATTTTTTTCAAAAAAACTAGAAAATTTTGAAGGTCCAACAGTATGCGATTCTATGTTTTACAAGGACAAAAATGATTTTTATTATCAAATACATATAGACTCTTGTTTTGTAATTGGAAAAATTACTGGAAAACAAAAAAAATATCAGAACATAAATATGAAGGAGAAAATGCAGTATATTTTTTTAATGTAGAAGTTAAGTGCAGACCTTCTAGTATTAAAATTACTGAATATTTAAATATTTTTACCATTGCACACAGTTCTCATGGCAATTTTTTTAAAGAACAGTGAAAAAGAATATAGCCAAAAGGTATAACGTCTTACAATAAATTATTAAAAAATTAAAGGTTATCAGCTTTTGCATATTTTTAACACACATATTATAATTTTAAAATGTGTAGACATATAGGATATATTGGAAAAGAAAGATTACTAAGTGATATTTTTTTGAATAAAAGTCATTCTATAATTGATATGGCATTTAGACCTAGAGAAATGCAAAATGCAAAATTAAATGCTGATGGATTTGGCATAGGTTGGAATGCTAATAATTTTTTTTATTTATATAAGAGTATATTTCCTATATGGAATGATACAAATTTGTTATCAGTTACAAAAAACATATCTTCCAACTTAGCAATAGCAAATGTAAGAAGCGCAACATTGCCAAACGATTTAAGTTATAACAATACTCATCCTTTCAACAATAAAAATTTTTTATTTTCTCACAATGGATACATAAAAAATTTTAATACTTCCTGCAAAAAAAATATAATCAACTTTTTAGATAGTGAATTTATTTCAAAAATAAAAGGGGATACAGATTCAGAATATATATTTTATTTGTTATTGCAAATATACAGTAATGAAAAAGATATATCTGAAGCAATTGATAAAACTATAAAATTTCTTAAAAATAATTGTGATCAGGCCATGCTTAATTTTTTGATAGCACATAAAAACCATAATAGTATAAGTCTTTATGCTACAAAATTTTCTATAAATCTAAACTCCCCTTCATTATATTATTTAATTGATGATGAAAAAAATATTTATGTCTCTTCTGAAAAACTAGATGATAGTAGTTGGAAAACTGTTAAGGATTTTTCACTACTAGAATATAAAAATAACAATTTAAATATTACTTCTTTATAATGAGTTTATACTTACTTAAAAAAACTGATGATTTAAGGGTAAAGCAAAAAGAAATTTTGTACCTTACATCTAAAACTAGCAATAAAAATATTAATTTAAAAGTACACAATGAATTAAGTCCCTTAGGATGGCATATTATTCATTGTATTTTTGTGGAAGTCATATGGATAAGAAGTAAATTATTAAATGATAATTATTATGAAAATAAATTAAAAAAAATTGCTGACTCTACAAAGGTTCCTTTAAATAAAAGGAATGTAGGACTACCTCAACCCACGGAATTAATAAGTTTTGCAAAAAAAATATTTAATAAAAATATTTTTCTTTTAGAAGAGGTAATTAAAAAAAAAAATAAACAGACATACATTAAAGACCAAAATTATTTAATTAATTTTTTAAATAATCATCATGCTCAACATATTGAGATAATTAAAAATATATTAAATTTATTAAATATAAAAATTAATAAAAATATTTATAAGATAGACTTTGCAATTGACCCTATCATATATAAATTTAAAGGGTTAACTATTAAAAGAGGAAATTATATTATTGGAGCAGGAAAATATGACTTTTTTTATGATAATGAAGTACCTCAACAGCAAGTATTTTTAAAAGATTTTAAAATTTCAAATAATGTTATTACTATACCTGAATGGTTGGGCTTTATTAATGATGGTGGTTATAAAAAAAAATTTTTTGGTCACAAGAAGGATGGGATTGGAAAGTTAAAAACAATATATTCTTTCCTTTGAACTGGGTTGTAATAAATAAAAATAAATTTGCAGTTTCAACTTATAGAGGATATAAAAGCCCATTAAAGAATATGCCAGTATCAAATATTAGTAAGTTTGAACTTGAAGCGTTTGCTAATTATGGTAAGTGTAGGATACCACATGAATATGAATGGGAAGCTTCATTTTATAAAATTAAAAATAAGTATAAAGTATGGGAGTGGAGTTCTAACCAATTTTTTGGATATGAAGGTTTTGAATCATTTCCTTATAGAGAGTATTCAATGCCATGGTTTAAGAATAACTATTATACTCTTAAAGGAGGTAGTGCCTATACTCTAAAAGATTTAAAAAGGCTTTCTTTTAGAAATTTTTATAAACCTTCAGCTAGATATATTTCATCTGGTGGACGTCTCTGTGTTTAATTTAAATATTAGAAAGTTTATTTAAAATTATATTTATAAGTAAATGACTGTTAATATTCTTATAATATAAAAAAATTATTTTTTTAATAGCTTGCTTTTTTTTTGTGATAATTTGCATTTTTGAATGCCAAATATAGCATCCTCAAAGTATCTAACGCTTATTATACAAGATGTACCTATTAAAGGCTTTAGCTTATTTGTAGCCCCAACTATTTTCATATCTGCTATTCCTGCATCTATATCACTTTTTTCTCTGAATACTTTACTATATATTTTTTCATTATTTGAGTAAATGGTTTCATTTGTTCCTTCAAGTCTAAGAATTTTTCCATTTATAATATCTGAAACTATAAGTGAACTAGATTTTCCGTAATTACCAAAATTATCTGTAAATGTACCTTCTAATTCATAACTTCTAAATTTTTCTGACTTTGAAATACTAAATTCTTTTAAGTTTTTAACTTTAGCTTGAAATTGTATAATGTAATCTTCAGCTTTAGCTGTATTAAAAATTATGAACAATATAAGAGTTATTAAAAATTTCATGTTTATCTTACTTTAAATTATAAAAAATTATAATATCATAAATAAATAGATATTGGTTTTAACAAATTTAAATTATGGAGATAAATTATGCACTTCGCCATTTCAACAAGCTGGGGTCCCACAGATACTACTAGAGCAATGCTTCCTTTTATATTTGCTGCATCTGCTTTACAAGTTAATGATAAAGTTACTATAATGTTATTTCATGACTCAGTCTACTTAGCCTTAAAAGGCTTTGCAAAAAACATAATTCCAGTTGGTCCACCTAATAGATTTGAGGAATTTATTAATCATGATAATTCAAGACTATTAATTTGCAAGCCATGTGCTGAAATAAGAGGTGTTTTTGAGAATAAATGTTTAGAAAAAGTAGTGTTTGGAGGTATGAATGATTTTCATAAATCTTGCTCTTTACCTGACACAAGAGTGGTTTGTTACTAAGTTATGAAAAAAATAGTACTTTTACCAGTTTTGGCTTTATGTTTTTTAATAAATTATGTAAGCACGGATGATTTAACTAGGCAAGATCCTATCGTAAAAACTATCCTTTTAAGGGGAATACAGGGAGAGCATCATTTTTATGAACCAAAAGAAATTATATTTAATACTGGAAAGCTTTATAAACTTATAATTAAAAATATGAGTGACTCTAAGCACTATTTTACTTCAAACTCTTTTTCAAAAGCTATTTTTACAAGAAAAATTCAAATTAATAATAAAGATCATAAATTAGCTGAGATAAAAGGAGTAATTCATGAAGTTGAAGTTTGGCCAAACCAGCAAATTGAATGGTGGTTTGTGCCAATTAAAACTGGCTACTTCAATGATTTACACTGTAAAGTAAAAGATAAAAAGAGTAACTTGACCCATGATATGATGGGAATGAAAGGTGTAATAATTATTAAGTAAATTAACTATGGTGATTTATGAAAGTTGATTATTTGTTTGATATAGTATGTCCCTGGTGTTATGTAGGGAAAAAAAAATTTGATAGATTAAGCTTTAATTATAAAAAAAAAATTAATAAAATCAATTGGTTGCCATACTTTCTTAATCCTAATATGGGTTTAAATGGTTTAGATAGGAAAACTTATTTAAATAATAAATTTGGTGGTAGAACTAATGCAGATCAAGTTTATGAGCACATATTATCTGAAGGAAAAAAAGTAAAGATTAATTTTAAGTTTGATAAAATTAAGATAATGCCTAATTCATTGAATGCAATGTATGTTATATCTTTAATTAAAAAACATGATATAGCATCTCAATTTATTGATATTCTATTTAAATCTTTTTTTATAATTGGAGAAATTATTGGAGCCAATAATATACTTTGTAAATATGCTTCTATTTACATTAAAGGTTTTAGTACAAATGATTTGCATAATGACAAGTCTAAAAAAAAGCTTTTGATGAAAGATAAAGAGTATAAATTAAAAGGAGTAACTGGAGTTCCATTAATTATCATAAATGATAAATATTTTATCTCGGGCGCAAAAGACACTAATTATCTTGAAAAATTTATCAATGAAATTTAGAGTATATGTATGATTAAAGTTGCATTAGTTATTACTATCGTTTCTATGGGTAATTTAGGTAAAGCTCCTGATGTTTCAGTTCCTGTATATTATGATAGTTTTGAAATATGTAATCAACAACTTGACTCTCTAAAACAAGTAGTAAATGCCACAGAGATGACTAATTCTAAAAATAATAGAGTCTTAAGAATGGAAAATAGAGAGTATCATCATAAAAGTTATATTTTTTGGTCTTGTGCAATCACAGAACAAAAACAAAAATAAACTTTTAATGAATTATTTTAAATTACGTATACTTGTTAGTTTGATCTAACAAACTAATTTTCAATTTTTATACACTGGTAATAACTTGTCTTTTTAGGTTTTGTGTAGTCTGGTTTGTAAGAGTAAATCATATACTTTTCATTATTATAATTTTTTTTAAATTCTACAATCACTGGATAGTTAGCTCTTAGTTTCTTTTTATTTTCATAAACTTCATCCATTTCCAAATAACACCTATTTAAATTTTTATAAATTCCTAGGTTTTCAATTAATGGAGGTAAGTTAACTGTTATTAACGTTGATATAATTAACTAATACATAATTAAAGTATAATATAAAAAAGTTAA
>CAYTJO010000054.1:0-2085 GCA_964438215.1 uncultured Rhodospirillaceae bacterium | reverse complement strand
CACCTAGTATATCAAACATATTTAGAAAGTAGAAAAAATATTCTTAAAGATGCTAATTTAGTTATAGCTGCTATAAAAAAGCAATACTACTTAATTTAAAAATATTAACTAAATTAAAAAATTAATCTTCAATTAACTTTAGATTGCCGGCTGAAACTCTGCCGTTATTTCTAGTTTCATCATAACTCACTTTATCATTTTCTTGTAATGATGAAATTCCTGCAGTTTGTAATGCAGAAATATGAACAAAAACATCTTTTGTTCCATTATCTGGTGAAATAAACCCATATCCTTTTTGAGCATTAAACCATTTTACTTTTCCAGTAAACATATTTATTCCTTATTCAAAATTATTTAAATTATAATAGATTGATTTATATTAATTGAATTAAAGTAAAAGAATTTATTATAAAAAAACATTTTAGGCAAATAAATTGAAAATGCAAACTATAATATCTTGTTTTAGTTATAAAATTGATTTTATATTTTTTCTTTTAGAATTAACTTGTGAAAAAATAAATATAAAAAAAAAGGAATTATTAATTAATATTTTTAATTAAAATAATATATTCAATAACTTATACAAAAAACCTTATAAAATCTCCGGCCTTTTTATATACCATCCTTGTCCAAATTTTACACCAAGTTTTTTTGCATATATTAAATCACTTTTAGTTTCTATTCCTTCAGCTAATACTGAGAATCCAATAGACTTTCCTATATTTACTAATCCTTTGATGATGGATTGAGTTTTTTTATTTTTTATGTCATATAGAAAAGTCTTATCAAGTTTAACTATATCAACTGGTAAAATAGAAAGTCTTCTTATATTTGCATAACCTGCACCAAAGTCATCAATGGCTATATAAATATTTTCTTTTTTCAGATTAACTAATGAATCTATCATGTTTTTATTCGATATTATTTTATGACTTTCTGTAATTTCAATTCCAATTTTAGTGTTTTTTAAAGGATAAGAATTTATAATTTTTATAAATTCTTTGTGAAAGGTTCTACTTTCTAGTAATTCTGCTGATATATTAAGCCAATTAACTTTGTTTTTGACATAGTTTTTATATTCAAAAACTTTTTTGATAGCTAAAGGTAATAATATTTTTTGTTGATAAGAACTTTCTATAATTGGCATAAATACTTCATTGGAGACTAATGATCCGTCTTTTAAGTACATTCTTGCTAAAAATTCATAACCTAAGGTAGACATGGTTGAAATATTAACCTGTTTTTGAATAGCAAACTTAATAGCACCTTTTTGAAAGCACTCAATTCCATCTTTTAAGGATAAAATCCTTGGAATTTGGTTATCATTAATTTTATATATTTTATATTTCCCCGCAATAAATATTAATTCACATTTATAAATAATATTTTTTTTATTAAAATTAAGGTTAATAGAGTTTTTAGTAGCTTTAAAACTTAATTCAAAATCTGCTTGATTTTTAGAAATGAAGCTAAATATCGTGTCAAAAAAATTATTTTTCCATTTAATAGATTTATTATTATAAACTTCAAATAATGCAATGCTAGATTTAGTTAGTTTATCTTTTAAATAGTTTGTAATCATATATTAGATTTTTCCTTTATTTCTCATTTCTTCATAGAATGCTAGAGAGAATTTTTTAAAATTATCATCTTCTATAAATTCAAACGCTATAAAATTTTTTTTTATATCTGATCTTACTACTTTAGCAGATATTTCCCAGCCAACATTTTCTCCTGAATAAGGAAAAATTAATATAAGTTTAATGTTGCTACCAGACTCAGGAGGTTTGATATCACCAATTTCTGCTCCAGCTCCACCTAAACTAAAATCAATTAATTTTAGATTTTTTTTGTTATAAAAAATCTGAACAGGCAGCTTGTGCCTAACATGTTGTCTGGTAACACTCATTATACTATTATAGAACAATAATAAAATAAATAGAACTATAATAATCATTAATGTTTTTTTGAAATAGTTTTCTTTATATGACTACTCAGTCTTTATTTTTTTCTTTTTAATGTTATATTAAATATAAAAATGGGGGTGTATAAAGATGAATAAAGTTTCAATAATAATTATAATTT